>NZ_JBHYMF010000062.1:0-37521 GCF_042742855.1 Streptomyces sp. NPDC058877
GCCGAAGGACATCGAGCTCGCCGCATAACCCCAACAACCCTGAACCACCCCAAACCCGACACGGGCGCCTTGACGAAGGACATAGAGGCACCCCCCGGGGCTCGCCCCGGGGCGTCACAGGGTGAGGACCCCGTTCAGGAAGGGCTCCACCGCTTCGGCCCAGGCCTCGGGGTGGGTGTAGTGGAGCAGGTGGCCGGCATCGGGGACCTCCGCGTACGCCCCGTGGGGCAGCACCCGGACCATCTCCTGGGCCTCGGCGCGGCCCAGCTCCCCGTCGAGGCCGCGCACGACGAGCGTGGGGCAGCGGACCTGGGCGAGGGAGTCCCAGTGGGCGTCGTGGACCCAGGTCGCCCGGGAGGTCAGCATCTGCGCCGGGTCGAAGACCGGCCGCCAGCCGTCGGGGCGCTCGGTCATCACCTCGGCGAAGAACGCGCCCCTCGCCGGATGGGGGACCTCCACCCACGGGTCTTCGTCGCCGAACCAGCGGTGCACGGCCTCCAGCGACGGGAAGGGCACCGGCCAACTGCGGAACCAGTCCTGCCAGGCGCGCTGCGAGGCCGCCCCGAGGGCCGAGGCCCGCATGTCGCAGATGACGAGGGCCCGCACCAAGTCCGGCCGCTCCGCGGCCAACTGCCAGGCCGTCAGGGCGCCCATGGAGTGGCCGACGAGGGTCACCGGGCCGAGGCCGAGCCGCTCCACGACGGCGGCGGCGTCCGCCACGTACGCCTCGCGGGTGAAGGGGCCGGCGGCGGGCTTCTCGCTGACGCCGTGGCCCCGCTGGTCGAGGGCGACGATCCGGTGGCCGCCGGTGAGGTGGCGGACGGCGGGGGCCCAGTGACCCGCGTGTCCCATCAGGCCGTGGAGGAGTAACACCCCGGGAGCGGGCCGCGGGGTCGGTGTCCGCGGGGGGCCGGCGGGCCGGGGGACGGACCGGTCGTCGGGGCGTGCGGCGACGTCCGGTCCGGGCTGCGGGACGATCCCGCGACCGGCGCTCCCGGCCGCATGGTCCCGGGCCGTGTGGTCCCAGGCAGCCAGCCGGACGCCGTCGGCCCCGGTGACGTCGAGTCGTCGCGCCATGGATCCGGCACCCCCTCTTCTTCGTCGAACCTCGCCAGAGTATCGAACTCGCATTCGAAAATGCGCTCCTGCCACGCAACACCCCTCGTTCGAGTGACAGGACTCAAGGATTGACCCGTGTTGCCGAGGGGAGATCTTGAACGGGAGGCGGACCGCTCGGGGAAAAACGGTCCGAGGGGGACGACCTTGAGAGCTCGGGGCTCCAGGTCAGCACAGGGGAGGACAGGCCCCGACGCCGGAAGGCGTCGGGGCCCTCTGTCGTCCGTAGCCCTCATGGCCCCACCCCCTCCACGCCCGGCTCGTACCAGCGTGGCACGGCAGAGGCGCGGGCGTGGCCATTCCGATGTAAAACGGGTCGCCCGACGGGCGGTCCGGACGCGGGGCGCTCCGCCCCCTCCCCACCGACGGCGCCGGGAGGAACGGGGCAGAAGGAGCAGGGGGCGGGACGACGGCGAAACGGTCGAGGGGCGCCCGAACGGACGCCCCTCGACCCTCGTGGAACGGGGTCAGCGCTTCGCGACGAACACGTGCGCCGCGACCTCCGCGTCCAGCTCGGCGGCCTCGCCGCCGCTGCCCACCAGGACGCCGCCCGGCGACTCCGACACCGACACCACCGAACCGGGCTGCACGCCGGCCCTCCGCAGCGTGTACATCAGCTGGGCGTCCGTCTGGATGGGCTCGCCGATCCGACGCACGATCACCGTCTTCCCCGCGCTCGCGTCCAGGTCGGCCAGGGAGACCATGGAGTCGTCGAGGAACGCCTCCGCCTCGGCCTTCTCGCCCAGCTCCTCCAGGCCCGGGATCGGGTTCCCGTACGGCGACTCCGTGGGGTGACGCAGCAGCTCCAGGACCCGCCTCTCCACCGCCTCGCTCATCACGTGCTCCCAGCGACACGCCTCGGCGTGCACCTGCTCCCACTCCAGGCCGATCACGTCGACGAGCAGGCACTCGGCGAGCCGGTGCTTGCGCATGACGCGGGTGGCGAGGCGGCGGCCCTCGTCCGTGAGCTCCAGGTGTCGGTCACTGGCCACGGCCACCAGACCGTCGCGCTCCATCCGCGCCACCGTCTGGCTCACCGTCGGGCCGCTCTGGTCGAGCCGCTCGGCGATCCGGGCACGCATCGGCACCACGCCCTCCTCCTCGAGCTCAAGGATGGTGCGGAGGTACATCTCCGTCGTGTCGATCAGTCCGGACATATGTGCCTCTCGATGAGTCGTGCGCTAGCCCTGCCCCAATTCTTGCGCATCCGACCGACAACCGGGCCGCATCGGGGTGAGGCGGTATTGACAGAGCAATGGTCCAGACCGCACCGTGATCGGCGACCTCGGCACGAACAACGACCAGAGCACACCACGAGAGCACCACGAGAAGGAGCCGCCGCGATGGGCGAGAGCAAGCTGGCCGGACAGTTCTTCGACGCCGCCATCGGCCTGCTCCAGCAGGTGCGCGACGGGGACTCCGCCGAGATCGCCGCCGCCGGAGCCGCGATCGCCGAAGCCGTCGCGAACGGCAACCGGCTCTTCGCCTTCGGCGCCGGCCACTCCTCGCTCGCCGCCCAGGACGTCGTCTACCGGGCCGGCGGCCTCGCCCTGATGAACCTGCTCGCCGTCCCCGGCACCGTCGGCGTCGACGTCATGCCCGCCACCCTCGGCTCCGCCCTGGAGCGGGTCGACGGGCTCGCCGGAGCGGTCCTCGACTCCTCCCCCGCCAAGGCCGGCGACGTCCTGGTCATCATCTCCCTCTCCGGACGCAACGCCCTTCCCGTGGAGATGGCCATGAACGCCCGTGCGCTCGGCCTCACCGTCATCGGCGTCACGTCGGTGGCGTACGCGACGGAGACGAAGTCGCGGCACGTCTCGGGGACGTACCTGAAGGACCACTGCGACATCGTCCTCGACTCGAGGATCGCCGTCGGGGACGCCGAGCTCACCCACGAGGGCATCGAGGCCCCCTTCGCCCCCGCCTCCACCGTCATCACCAGCGCCCTCATGCAGGCGATGATGGCCGCCGCCGCCGAGGAACTCGTACGCCTGGGCATCGAGCCGCCGCTGCTGCGCTCCGGCAACGTCGACGGCGGGCACGAGTGGAACGGGCGCGTGATGAGCGAGTACGGCGACCGGATCTTCTTCCGGCACTGAGCACCGTCCCGCGATCCCGGGGCGCGCCGCAACCGGCCGCGACGGCGCGCCCGCCTCGGGGGTCGGAGGGCGGGCGCCGAACCCGGGAGGGACGGGGTGCGGGGCCGTCAGGACGCCCCGGCGAGGTCCAGCACCAGCGCCACCCGCGACGCCACCGACTCCGCGTACACCACGTCCTCCCGTTCGAAGGGCGAGCGGCCCGCGGCACGCAGGAAGGTGAGGACCCCCAGGGTCTCCCCCCGGGAGCGCAGCACCACGCACAGGGCGTGCGCCGCGTCCCCGGGCCACTGGTGGGCCTCCGCCCACACCTCGGCGGTCCGGCCGGCGGTCGCCCGGACCGTCCCCACCCGGTCCCAGGCCTGGAGCGCCGGGTGTCGCGGCCCGTACCGCAGCGGTATGCCACCGCCGACGACCGGCGAGGCCGGGCCCGGGGCGGTGGCCGCCGGGGTGGCCAGGGCCCGGGTGAGCCGCCGCTCCCCCGCCGGCCGGTCGATCAGGGCGTGGTCGGCGAACCCGGCCAGGGCGAAGTCGAGCAGGACCGCGGTCGCCTCCGCCGGGTCCTCGCACTCCGCCGCCGCCGCCCCCGCCCGGTGCAGCTGGCTCCAGCGGAACCGCAGCCGGTCGGCTTCCCTCGCCGCCAGCCGCTCCTCCGTCACGTCCTGGAACAGCCAGGCCACTCCCAGCGGCACCGGCACCTCGGCCATCGGGGACGACAACCGCAGGAAGCCGCTCCGCCAGCAGCGGCGGCGCTCCTCCGCATTGATCCGGATCGTCACCCACACCTCGGCGGGACCGGGCGGCGTGCCTTCGGCCAGGACGTGCTGGAGGGCCCCCTCCAGTTCTTCGAGGCCGTGCACGACGACGTCGCCGAGCGGTCGTCCGAGCAGGGTGGTGCGCCCGGTCCCGAAGGCGCGGGCCGCATGACCGTTGACGACGGCCGGCCGCAGGTCGGCGTCGACGAGGACGACCCCCCAGGAGGCGTCGTCGAAGAGGGCCTCGCTGAGGGCCACCGAACGCTCCAGGTCGAGCTGGACGTGGACCTCGCTGAAGGCGCAGTACACCCCTGCCGGACTGCCGTCCGTGCCGCGCACCCCGGCCGACTGGCTGCGCACGAGGACCCGTCCGCCGTCCTTGTGCAGCAGCACGAACTCGTGGATCTGCCGACCGGGGCCCTTCATGGCGCCCATCAGGCGCTTCAGGGTCTCCTCGGCGTCGGCGTTCCGGGCCGCCCACCCCTCGAAGCCGTGTCTTCCGACCGCTTCTCCGGCGGACCAGCCGAGGATCCGCTCGGCCTCCCGGTTCCAGTGCGTGACCGTTCCGTCGGCGTCGAACGCGCAGAGCGCGGCGTCCATGCCGTCGAGCAGCGCGGCCAGGAGATCGGCCCCTGCTCCCGGGACGGAGACGGCGTCGCTCGTGGCCCCCGTGAAAGCACTCATCCAGGCACCCCCCATGCTGCGACCATTCAACTAGAACGTGACGCAGGGCACACCCCTGTTCCGCGAAGTCGCCCCCACGGGTCCCGGAGCGGCCCGGGGCCGTCGTCCGGGACGGCTCGAATAAAAGGGTTGAGGTGCATGCGGACGCTCCTTAGGGTGTGGGTACACGCGAAAGGAGGTGATCCGAAAAAATGGTTTCTTTTCGGACTCGTGAGGTGACTGCGGGCTAAGGCCTGCCAGTCGCACTCTGTGCACCTCGGCAGGCCTTCTGCCGAACACCAACGCAGTCACCCGACCCGTGAGTCGCCGGCAGTCCGGCCGGCAGGCTCCGTCCGAACCTAGGCGGACGGTGCCAAGACTCACGGGTCGTCCGCGTTCCAGGCCGCCCGGGGCCGGCCCCGAGGCCCGTGGGCCCGGAGACGGAAACGCGCGAAGACCACGGCCGCACCGCGGGCCCCCGGGCGCGACGGGGTCGCGCGGCCACTCAGGGGGCCAGGCGCTCCACCCGCCACCCCCCGGCTTCCTCCCGGACGTAACGGAGGCGGTCGTGGAGGCGGTTCTCGTGGCCCTGCCAGAACTCGACCGCCTCGGGGACCACCCGGATGCCACCCCAGGCCGGGGGCACCGGGACCTGCTCGGATTCGGGGTAGCGGGCGGCCAGTTCCTCGTAGCGGCGGAGCAGCTCCGCACGGGAGGCGATGACCGAGGACTGGGGACTCGCCCAGGCACCGAGCTGGGAGCCGTGCGGGCGGGTCCGGAAGTAGGCGACCGTCTCGTCGCGGCCGACGTGCTCGGCACGGCCGGTGACGATGACCTGCCGGGCCAGCGGATGCCAGGGGAAGAGCAGCGCGACGTGCGGGTTGGCCGCCAGTTCCCTGCCCTTGCGGGACTCGTAGTTGGTGAAGAAGACGAAGCCGGCCTCGTCGTAGTGCTTCAGGAGGACCGTGCGGGAGGAGGGGCGGCCCTCGGGGGTCGCCGTCGAGACGATCATCGCGTTCGGTTCGTGGATCGCCGGGTTCGCGGCGGTCTCCTTGAACCAGCGGGCGAACTGTCCGATCGGTTCGGGCGAGAGGTCGGCCGCGGACAGCTCCGTGGTGCGGTACTGCTCGCGCATGGCGGCGGGATCCAGGGCGTCGGTCACAGGGCCATCCTGCCGCAGCGGCCCAGTGTGCCCGCCACCGCGGGGCGCTAATCCTGCCTCGCCGAATCGGCGCAGTGTGCCGGATGTCACGCTTCCCCGCATCATCGGAACCGTACAGACTCATGGGCTGGATGACTGTTGATTCCCCACCATCGATCAAGCCATTTGATCGATCATCGATAGAGGAGCCGCCTGATGTCCGACTTCGTACCCGGGCTTGAGGGAGTCGTCGCGTTCGAGACGGAGATCGCCGAACCCGACAAGGAGGGCGGCGCCCTCCGCTACCGCGGCGTCGACATCGAGGACCTCGTCGGCCACGTCTCGTTCGGCAACGTCTGGGGCCTGCTCGTCGACGGCGCCTTCAACCCCGGTCTGCCGCCCGCCGAGCCCTTCCCGATCCCCGTGCACTCCGGTGACATCCGGGTCGACGTGCAGTCCGCCCTCGCGATGCTCGCTCCCGTGTGGGGCCTCAAACCGCTCCTGGACATCTCGGCCGAGCAGGCCCGCGACGACCTCGCCCGCGCGGCCGTCATGGCCCTCTCGTACGTCGCCCAGTCCGCACGCGGCCAGGGCCTGCCGATGGTGCCGCAGAGCGAGATCGACAAGGCCCAGTCCGTCGTCGAGCGGTTCATGATCCGCTGGCGCGGCGAGCCCGACCCGAAGCACGTCAAGGCCGTCGACGCGTACTGGACCTCCGCCGCCGAGCACGGCATGAACGCGTCCACGTTCACCGCACGGGTCATCGCCTCGACCGGTGCGGACGTGGCGGCGGCCCTGAGCGGCGCCGTGGGCGCGATGTCCGGGCCGCTGCACGGCGGGGCGCCCTCCCGGGTCCTCGGCATGATCGAGGAGATCGAGCGGACCGGCGACGCCACCGCGTACGTGAAGCAGGCCCTCGACAAGGGCGAGCGCCTGATGGGCTTCGGACACCGCGTCTACCGCGCCGAGGACCCCCGCGCCCGGGTGCTCCGCCGCACCGCCAAGGAGCTGGCCGCCCCGCGCTTCGAGGTGGCCGAGGCCCTGGAGAAGGCCGCCCTGGAGGAGCTGCACAGCCGCCGCCCGGACCGCGTCCTGGCGACGAACGTGGAGTTCTGGGCGGCGATCGTGCTGGACTTCGCCGAGGTCCCGGCACACATGTTCACGTCGATGTTCAGCTGCGCCCGCACGGCCGGCTGGTCGGCGCACATCCTGGAGCAGAAGCGCACCGGCCGCCTGGTCCGCCCCTCGGCCCGCTACACGGGCCCCGGTCAGCGGGACCCGCGGGAGATCGAGGGCTACTCCGACATCGTCGGCTGACCACCGGCCGGACGTGCTGCGAAGGCCCCGGACCGGCCCGCGGCTCCCGCCGGGCGGACGGAGCCGCTTTCGGGGCCCGACCTAGACCAGTTGCGCCGGCCGCTCCTGCCGCAGGAGCAGGTCGGCGTGGTGGCGGGCCGTGGTCAGCGGGTGGGCGCGGAGCTTGCCCTTCAGTTCGTTGCGGCCGTACTCGGCGAACAGCGGGTTCGCCGGGTCCGCCGTGACGCCGGGGGCGCGGTCCGCGAACGGGAAGGCCAGCGGCGCGATCCGGGCGTCGAGCCGCGGATTGTAGAAGAACGGCACGGAGAAGCGCTCGGTGGCCCCGGGCGGGGACACCACCCGGTGGTTCGTGGCGACCAGGTAGCCGTCGGTGGCGACTTCCAGGAGCTCGCCGAGGTTGACCACGAAGGCGCCCGGCAGCGGCGGCACGTCGTGGAAGTCGCCGTCCTCGCGCTGCACCTGGAGACCGCCGACCTGGTCCTGCAGGAGCAGGGTGAGGAAGCCGTAGTCCTTGTGCGCGCCGACGCCCTGGTCGTCGCCCTCGCCGCTGCTGCCCGGGTAGCGCACCAGCTTGAGGTGCGGATGGGCGCGCGGGCCGAAGATGTCGTCGTAGAAGTCGGCGGGCGCGCCGATGGACGTGAGCAGCTCGTGCAGGAGGCGCTCGGCGACGCCGCTGAGGCGGTCGATCCAGTGCAGCGCGGCGGTGCGGAGCTCGGGGAGGGCGGCGGGCCACTGGTTGGGGCCTTCGAGCCACCAGTACGGGGCTTCCCAGGGGGCGGGGTGGTGCGCGGGCCGCTCGGCGCCGATGTCGAGCTGGTCGCGCCAGTCGCGGGCGCCGCCGGTGCGCTCGTCGCCGATGCGCGTGTAGCCGCGGAAGTGCGGCGAGTTGATGTTGTCGAGGGCGAGCCGGTCCGCCTCGGGAAGGGCGAAGAAGGCGTGCATGGCGGAGGTGAGCGCCTGCGTCTCGGCGGCGCTGACGCCGTGCCCGATGAGCTGGAAGAAGCCGACGTCGTGGGCGGCCGAGTGGAGCTGGGCGTGGAGGAGCTTCCGGGCCTGGGGGCCGCGGTCGGCTGCCGAGAGGTCGACGATGGGGAGCTGGGACGGGTACGAACGGTTCGTCATGGGTGCATCCGCGGGGTGTACGGGTGCCCGGGGCGGGCCGCCAGGGGTGGGGCGGGGGCCACGGGTGCCGGTCGGCTGGGGCTCGGACGAGGGACCCGCAGGGGCGTGGAGTGGTGCCCGGGGGTCAAGCGGAGCGGCGACAGCCCATGCTCGTGACGCGGACGTAGTCCACGTGGCGACGGCGTACGAGCAGGGGCATGGAGTCAGCGTACTGCGGCCGGGGCGGAGGGACTGTGGCAAGCGTCACGTCCCGGCCCTCGATGGCTCAAACCCTGTTCAAAACGGTGGGCTTGCGCAAAGATCGCCGCCACTGCGTGTTCGGTACACGCCAAGCTTCCCGTCGCAGCACCCCATCGCAGGAGGATGTCCATGACCCGCCGCACCTCTCGCGGACTGGCCGCCGCAGCCGCCGTCACGGTGGCCGCCGCCACCGCGGCGCTGCTCCCGTCCGCGGGGGCCTCCGCCGCCACCGCCGCGCCGCAGGCCCGCATCTTCATGGTGAACCCGGTCCAGTCCTCGGGTGACCAGTCCCTCACCGACCACAAGGACGCCGCGAGCGACGTCCCCGCCTCCGCGTACGCCCTCGCGACGCTCCGGAACCTCGACGCCAGCGGCGGCCTGTCCGGCAGGTGGGTCGCCATCCGCTCCGAGACCGGCAAGCCCGCGAAGGTCGCCGACGCCGCCACGTACGACCGCTCCGACGACCAGTTCGAGCAGGTCATGGCGTACTTCTGGGTCAACGAGGCACAGGAGTACCTCCAGGGCCTCGGCTTCGGCACCGAGCTGCCCGGGGCGAACGACCGGGTGCAGCCGGTCCGTCTCAACCAGTGGGGCGCCGACAACTCCTTCTTCACCGACAAGAAGGACGAGATCCGCTTCGGCAAGGGCGGCGTGGACGACGCCGAGGACGCCGAGGTGATCCTCCACGAGTACGGCCACGCGGTGCACAACGCGCAGGTGACCGGCTTCGGCAGCTCGCTGGAGGCCGGTTCGATCGGTGAGGCCTTCGGCGACTACCTGGCCGTGTCCGTCGGCACGAACGCGGTCGCGAAGTACGGCTGGCCGATGAAGGCCGACCAGGCCTGCGTCGCCGACTGGGACGCCACCGGTTACAGCGCGGCCCCGCACTGCCTGCGCCGGATCGACGGCACCAAGACCTACGCGGACCTGGAGGGCGAGGTCCACGCCGACGGCGAGATCTGGTCCCGCGCCCTCTTCGACATCCGGAACGCGCTCGGCGCCCGCACGGCCGACCGGATCATCGTGAACGCCCAGTTCGACTTCGCCGCCGACACCAGCTTCGAGGACGCGGCCCTGACGACCGTCGCCACCGCGCAGAAGATGTACGGCACGGCCGCCGCGGACGCGGTGCGGGACGCCTTCCGGGCGCGGGAGATCCCGGGGGTCTGATCCGGTCCGGCCGTCAGGCCAGCGCCCCGTTCACGAGCCGCGCCCACTGGGACACCACCCGTTCCCGGCGGGCGCGGTCGTCCGTGAGGAGGGTGGCGAGGCCCAGGCCCCGGGCCATGTCCAGGAGCCCCTGGACGGTCTCGCGGACGCCGGGGCGGGACTCGTCGGCGCCCAGGACCTCGACGGCGACGCGGTGGGACTCGCGCCCGACGCGGGCCTCCAGCTCCGTGACCCGCTCGCGGAGCTGGTCCTCGCCCGAGGCGGCGACCCAGAGGTGGAGCGCGGCCCGGAAGAGGGGGCCGGTGTAGAGGTCGACGAGGGCGGCGACGGCTTGTTCGCGATCCTCCGTGCGGACCGCCCGCAGGGCCTGCGAGCGCTCTTCCGCGACGTACTCGACGGCGGCGGTGAAGAGGTCCTCGCGGGTCGGGAAGTGGTGCTGGGCCGCGCCGCGGGAGACGCCGGCGCGTTCGGCGACGACGGCCACCGTGGAGCCCGCCCAGCCGCGCTCGGCCAGGCAGGACACGGCGGCCTCCAGGAGCCGCTGCCGGGTGGCGCGGCTCCGGTCCTGCTTGGGGTTCCGGTCCGGTTTGGGGTTCCCGTCCTGCTGGGGTTTCCGGTCCGGCTGGGGTGCGGTCAGAGCCGCCATGCGGGGTCCCGTCGTTCGAGGAAGGCCGTCATCCCCTCGCGCGCCTCGGCGGAGGCGAAGAGCGTGGCCGATCTCTGCACCAGGTCCTCCGCGTCGCGTTCGAAGGTCTCCAGGACTCTAGCGGTGAGCAGCCGTTTCGCCTCCCGCAGGCCCTGCGGGGACGCGGCGCGCAGCGCGTCGAGCACGGCGTCGAGCTCCCCGTCGGGGGCGGTCACCAGCCCCATGGCGACGGCCTCCGGAACTCCGAACCGCTCGCCCGTCAGGTAGTACCGGGCAACCGCACGCGGCTCCAGCCGGGGGAGCAGGGTGAGGGAGACGACGGCGGGCGCGACCCCGATCCGCACCTCGGTGAGGGCGAAGTCCGCCCCCTCGCCGGCGAGGACGACATCGGCGGCACCAAGCAGGCCGAGGCCGCCGGCCCGGGTGTGGCTGCCGGCGGTGACGTGGGCGACGACCGGTTTCGGCAGCTCGACGACCTGGCGGAGCAGGTCGACGAAGGCGTAGGGGCTGGGGGGCGCCTTCAGGTCGGCGCCCGCGCTGAACGTGGAGCCGGTGTGGGTGAGCACGACCGCCCGGACCGCCGGGTCCTTGCCGCAGGCGCTGAGCGCGTCGGCGAGCTCGCCGACGAGCGGGGCGGAGAGGGCGTTGCGGGTGGCCGGGGAGTTCAGGGCGAGCGTGGTGATGCCCCGCTCCTCGGTGACGTCGACCAGGGTCATGCGCGGTCCCTCAGTTCCCTTCGGAGGATCTTTCCGGATGCCGCCCGGGGGACGGCGTCGATGAACTCCACGCTGCGGACCTTCTTGTACGGGGAGACCCGCGCGGCGACGTGCGCGATGACCTCCTCGGCGGTGAGGTCGGGCGCGGCGGGCTGGCGGACGACGAAGGCCTTGGGGATCTCGGTGCCGTCCTCGGTGGTGACGCCGATGACGGCGGCGTCGGCGACGCCCGGGTGGGCGAGGAGGTGTGCTTCGAGTTCGGCGGGGGCGACCTGGAAGCCCTTGTACTTGATGAGTTCCTTCACCCGGTCGACGACGTGGAGCCAGCCGTCCTGGTCGACGCGGCCGACGTCGCCGGTGTGCACCCAGCCCTCGGCGTCGATCATGGCCGCGGTGGCGTCGGGGCGGCCGAGGTAGCCCTTCATGACCTGGGGGCCCCGGATCGCGATCTCCCCCTCCTCGCCGGGGGCGGCGTCCTTGGCCGGGTCGTCGAGGGAGAGGATCCGCAGCTCGGTGGAGGGCAGCAGCTTGCCGACCGTTCCGGGTGGGGGGTCCGCGGCGTCGAGCGGGGTGACGTGGGTGGCCGGGGACAGCTCGGTCATGCCGTACGCCTGGCGGACGGGCGGCAGGCCGAGCCGGGCCGAGCAGGCTTCGGCGAGGTCGGCGTCGAGGGGGGCGGCGGCGCTGACGACGTACTCCAGGGAGGAGAGGTCGTAGTCGGCGACGGCGGGGTGCTTGGCGAGGGCGAGGACGATCGGCGGAGCCACGTACAGGCCGTTGATGCGGTGCTCCTGGATGGCGCCGAGGAAGGCGTCGAGCTCGAAGCGGGGCAGGACGACCACGGTGGCGCCCTGCCGGAGGGGCGCGTTCATCAGGGCGGTGAGGCCGTAAATATGAAAAAAGGGAAGGACTGCCAGGATTCGGTCACCGGGCCGCATGGGCATGACCGGGTCCAGTTGGGCGAGGTTGGTGGCGATCGAGGTGTGGGTGAGCATGACGCCCTTGGGGACGCCGGTGGTGCCGGAGGAGTACGGCAGGGCGGCCACGTCCCGGTCGGGGTCGATGTCGCCCTCGGGGACGGGACCGGTGTCGGCGAGGAAGTCCTGCAGCGAGCGGATGCCCTCCTCCTCCGTCCGGTCGCAGACGAAGACCTCCTCGATCCCGCCCGCGAGTTCGGCGGCGGCGCGGGCGGCGGCGAGCAGCGGCGAGACGGTGACGATCCAGCGGGCGGAGGAGTCCCGAAGCTGTTTCGCGAACTCCTCCGGCGTCGCCAGCGGGTGCACGGTCGTGACGGAGGCGCCCGCCCGCGTGGCGGCGTAGAAGGCGACGGGGAACAGGACGGTGTTGGGGCTGTGCAGGGCCAGCACGTCGCCCTTGCGCACGCCGGCTCCGGCGAGCCCGGCGGCGATCGACCGGTGGAACGCGTCGACCTGCCCGTAGCTGAGGGCGAGCCCTCCGGCCCCGTCGATCAGGGCGGGTGCGTCACCGCGTTCGGCGGCGCGGCCGAGGACGGCTTCGTGGATGGGGAGGGAGACGGCGGGAACGGGCTCGTACGTGCTGTGGAACACCATACGTGACCTCCGGGAGAGGTGGAAGGTGATCACCGGGACCGCTGCTGCGGGCGGAACTTGGGGAGACCCTGTCAGTACCCCGAAGAACAATCAAGCACGCATGCATGATTTGGATCGGGAGCCGAACGGGGTGACCGGCACCCCCTCCTCCCGGGGTGGGTCGGCCTCGTCACCTCCGGGCCCGACCGAGTGACAGGAGGGGGCGGAACGCCGCCCCGCCGACCGCGGGGATCCGCATCGGCGGGACGGCCTCCTACGGGGCGTGGAGCCACAAGGCGGCGCCGTACGCGCCCACGGCGACCGCGATCAAGAAGACGGCGACACGGGCGAGGAGGGCCTCGGCGCAGCGCTGATGATCCGCAGCGCTCCGCGAGGAGTGATGCTTGCGCGCTCCTCCACGCTTGCGGGCCAACAGCTCCCTGCGGGCGCGGTCCATGTGGCTCCTGTTGGGCGGGCGAGGGTGAGGAGAGATCCGTCGACCGCACGCACTTGGCCCGCGAGGGCTCTGGTGCCATCGACGACGATGTCGCCCTCGCGGTACCTCATGCCGACTGCCCGTCGTCGAGGCCGGCGTCGGCCGTCGGCGCGGGCGGGGTGGTCTGTTCGGGGACGAGGTACTCGGCAAGGCCGGGGTCGGGCAGGGGGGCGATCGGTACGGGCGGTGGTGCGAAGATCACGGCTGCTCCTGGTGGACTCACTCCGACTGCTGTGACCATTCAACGACTCTGTGTATGTGGCAACTTGCACACGTCTTGCACAAGGCCACTCCTCGGCCGGGCCGACCTGTGTCCATGGGCCGTGACCTGACCTCGACGGGGTAGGACTGAGGCATGAGCACGACTAGCGAAGTGGCGCCGGGGGCGAACCTCGCCCTGATCCGGAAAGAGCGCGGCCTCTCTCAGATCCAGCTCGCGCGTATGGCCAACGTGTCCGTGTCGCTGCTGTCCAAAATCGAGGTCGGCGACCGGACGCTCACGCCGACCGTGGCCGCGACGATCGGCAAGGCCCTCGGCCTGTCCATGGCGGAAGTGCAGGGGCGGACGCGAGTCACAGAGACCGACGAGGAGCGGCTTACGGCCCTACGGTCAGCCGTTCGGGACTATGACGTACCGGGCCGGGCCCACGTCGAGGAGGCCGCCGTTACGGCCGCCGTGGAGTCGGTTCGGGAGGCACGCGACGCGGCTCGCGTCCATCAGGTGCTCGACCGTCTGCCGGGCCTCCTGTGGAGCGCCACGACCCACGCCCATGCGGTGAACTCTGTCGAAGCGTGGATGACCCTGGCGGAGGTCTACAGCTCCGTTTACTGGCTCGCGGCCCGGCATCGATGGATGGACATGGCCGAGTTGGCGGTAACTCGGCAGCGGTGGGCGGTCGAGCAACAGGCCAATCCGCTCGGCGAGGCGATCGCCGCTCGGGACCGTGCTGGCACCTACCTGAACGGCGGGGACGCCGAGGGCGGCCTCATGATCGTTGACCGGGCCATTGCACGGGCCGAGTCGGCGCTCTCCGGACAAGATCGCGCGTTCGCGGTCGGGGTGCTGAACCTGCGAGGGATGACGCTCGCGGGACGGCTGGAAGACAAGGCCGAGGGCACACGCGAGGCCGAACGGCACATCGCGTCGGCCACCCGCTCGGCCGACGAGTGGTTCAGCGGGGGAGACGCGAACCGGCATTCAATGATCTTCGGCCCACAGAACACAACCACACATGTCCTTGCCACCCGGCTTGATCTCGGCCGGCCGCAGGAAGCCCTGGACGTCGCGGAAAACCTCGATGCCGTCCTCGACGGGCTGCCCGCCACCCGTGTCGCGCCGTCACGATTGAACGTCGCTCGCGCGTACCTCGACATCGGAGACCGCGAGGCCGCCCTCGCGAACCTGTCTGCGGCGTGGGAGTCGGCCCCGCAGATGGCCCGGATTCACCCCACAGCACGCGAGGTGTTCCGGGTGCTCGCCTCACTGCACCGCCGAAGCAATCCGGAGCTACTCCGCCTCTCACACATGTCAGGGATGCCGTTGTGAGCACGACGCGGTCCCATGTCCCCGGGAAGCGGGACCGTAGCGTTTCCGCAGGTCAAGCGATCAATCTGTAGTGCCGTCTTCTAAAGCCACCGCTGTGGAAGAACGGCAGGACGGCCACGTCCCGGTCGGGGTCGATGTCGCAGTCGCCCGTGGCCACGAACACGATGCCGGCCAGCACCTGACGGTCTCCCTGTGAATCGGACGCCGAACGGGGTGACCGGAACCCCCTCCTCCTCGCCCTTCAACTTAACCGCACATCAAGGAAGTTGACGGCAAAAGAATTCTCCCTTACACAGTCGCCCACATACCGGGGCAGGTCCGTACCAAGCAACCCCGGTGTGTGATCATGAGAACTGCCCGGAGAACCAGGTGCACAGCGTCGTGTGCTGGACCTTTCGATCCACGACCGACTGGACAACCTCATGGCGAGAACAGCCTTACTGACCAGCCCCATCCACGCCCCCGAACCCGGCCCCGCCCCCCGCGAGCCCCTCCACGACACCGTCGTGGTGATCCCGGCCCGCAACGAAGAGGCCGAGATCCTCAGCTCCCTGGAGTCCTTGGCGGCCCAGACCCGCGCCCCCGACCTCATCGTCGTCGTCGTCAACAACTCGACCGACGGCACCGAGCGGACCGCCCTGGACTTCGCCGCACGCCCCGACTCCCCACCGACCCGCGTGCTGAACCTGCCCCACAACCCGCACAAGAAGGCCGGCGCCCTCAACCACGCGCTCGACCGGCTCTCCCGGGAGTCCGGCAGGCTCAGCGACACCGCACGACACGTCCTCGTCATGGACGCCGACACCAGCCTCCACCCCGACTTCATCGCCCGCGCCCGCCACGTCCTGGGGTCCGACCCGACCCTCGGCGGGGTGAGCGCCACCTGCTACGGCAGGAGCGGGCTGTGGCGCACCACCTGGCAGCGCTATCTGACCGGCATGCAGATCATCGAGTACGGCCGGTACGCCCACACCCGGGCCCGCAGGGGCGTCCACACCATGGCCGGCGCCGGCTCCTTCTACCGGACCGCCGCCCTCCAGGACCTCATCGACGCACGGGACGAAGTCTTCTGGCAGCACAGCGGCAACCTCGTCGAGGACTACGAGACGACGCTCGCCCTGAAGGAGGCGGGCTGGCGGGTCACCGCCAACGAGTACTGCGTGGCCTACACGGACCTGATGCCCCGCCTCGGCGACCTGGTGAAGCAGCGCGAGCGCTGGGTGCGCGGCACGCTCGACATCATGCGGCAGCGCGGATGGACCCGACACACCCGGCTCTCCATCGTGCAGTACGTGCTGGGGCTGCTCGGCTTCAGCTACAGCCTCGGCTGGATCGGGGTCTGGGTGGCCCAGTCCGTGGAGAACGGCGGGGCCGCCGGGGATCCGCTCTGGCTGCTCATCCTCCTCACCTGGTCGCTGTTCTCGGCGCTCCGCGTCCGACCACTGGGCTGGAAGGCCATGTTGACCTGCGCGCTGCTCCTGCCCGAGCTGGTCTTCCAGCTGATCCGCACCTACTGGATGGGCACCTCCCTGTGGCGCTCCTACACCTCGGGGACGGCGACATGGGCGTGATGCGGACCCTCTCGGACCTGGGCCCGCTGGCCCTGGTGGGGCTGGGCATCAGCCTGTCCATCCTGCTGTTCAGCATCGGCTGCTACCTGGCGGCGTTCCCGCGCCGGCGCCGTGACGCCCGTGCGGTGCGCGAGTTGCCCACCGCACCCCGCTGACCCGGCGGGGCCGCACGGGCCGTGCCGGTCCGGGGCCCTCCGTCCCGGCCCTCTGTCCCGGCCGGCGGTCAGAACCGGGCCGTCCGCCGCGGGTACCCCTCCGTGCGTACCCGCGGCCGGTCCCGATCGGGCCGCCGGCTCGGGAAGCGGGCCCGGTCAGTACGACTTGGGCAGGCCGAGGGTCTGGTGCGACACGTAGTTCAGGATCATCTCCCGGCTGACCGGGGCGATCCGGGCCACCCGGGCCGCCGTGATCAGCCGGGCGAGGCCGAACTCGCGGGTGAGGCCGTTGCCACCGAGGGTGTGGACGGCCTGGTCGACGGCTTTCACACAGGCTTCGGCGGCCGCGTACTTGGCCATGTTGGCGGCCTCGCCGGCGGCCGCGTCATCGCCCGCGTCATAGAGGTGGGCGGCCTTCGCCATCATCAGTCGGGCCAGTTCGAGTTCGATGTGCGCCTGGGCGAGCGGGTGCGCGACGGCCTGGTGGGCACCGATCGGCGCCTTCCAGACCTGACGCTCCTTCGCGTAGGTGACCGCCCGCGCGAGGGCGTGGCGCCCCATGCCGATCGCGAAGGCCGCCGTCATGATCCGCTCGGGGTTGAGGCCCGCGAAGAGCTGGAGCAGGCCCGCGTCCTCGTCGCCGACGAGCGCGTCGGCCGGCAACTGCACGTCGTCGAGGACCAGCTCGAACTGCTTCTCGTCGGCGTCGAGTTCCATCTCGATGTGGCGGCGTCCGAAGCCGGGGGCGTCACGCGGCACGATGAAGAGACAGGGCTTGAGCGTGCCCGTGCGGGCGTCGGAGGTGCGGCCCACGATGAGGGTCGCGTCCGCGATGTCGACGCCCGAGACGAAGACCTTCCGGCCGTTGAGGACCCAGCCGTCCTCGGTGCGGGTGGCCGTGGTGGTGATGCGGTGCGAGTTGGATCCCGCATCGGGCTCCGTGATCCCGAAGGCCATCGTGCGCGACCCGTCGGCGAGGCCCGGCAGCCATGCGCGCTTCTGCTCCTCGGTGCCGAAGCGGGCGATGACCGTGCCGCAGATCGCGGGCGAGACGACCATCATCAGCAGCGGCGCGCCGGCCGCGCCCGCCTCCTCCAGGACGATCGACAGTTCGGCCATGCCGCCGCCCCCGCCGCCGTACTCCTCGGGCAGGTTGACGCCCAGGTAGCCGAGCTTCCCGGCCTCGGCCCAGAGCGCGGCCCGGTCGAAGCCGGGGCCGTGGCGGTGGCCGAGCGCGGAGACGGCGGCGCGGAGCGCGGTGTGTTCGGGGGAATCGATGAGGCTGCTCATGCGGGGTCTTCCTCCTGTGCTTCGGACGGGGCGTGTTCCTGTACGACGGCGAGCAGGGCTCCGACCTCGACCTGACGGCCGGGGGCGGCGTGGAGCGCGGTGAGCGTGCCGGAGGCGGGGGCGATGACGCGGTGCTCCATCTTCATGGCCTCCAGCCAGAGGAGCGGTTGTCCGGCGGTGACCGGGGCGCCGACGGCGAGGCCGTCCGCGACCCTGACGACGGTGCCGGGCATGGGGGCGAGCAGGGAGCCGGGTTCCTGGAGGTCGGTGGGGTCGGTGAAGCGGGGGCGCGGGGTGAGGCGGTGGGCGCCCGCGTGGACGGCGCCCCCGTCCTCGTAGGCGGCGACGTCGAAGTGCCTGACCACCCCGGCGACTTCGAGGCTCACCCGGGTGGGGGCGGCCGACACGACCCGCACGCCCTCCGGGGAGGTGACCTCGTGGCCGCCGTCCCGGGTCGGCCGGTAGCGGACCTCGTGCCCGTCGTACGTCCTCGTCTCCTCCTGGGAACGGACGTTGCGCCATCCCCCGCCGAAGCGGCCGGCGCGGGACGCGGCCCCGGCGAGGGCGGCGGCGACGGCCGCGTACCGGGCGCCCTCCGGCGGGGTGGTCAGTGCGGGGAGGTTCCGTTCGTAGAAGCCGGTGTCGAGCCCTTCCGTCCGGGCGTACTCGGGGTGCCGGAGCGAGGCGACGAGCAGGTCCCGGTTGGTGACGGGACCGTGCAGCACGGCCCGTTCCAGGGCGTGGGCGAGCTTGCGGAGGGCCTCCTCCCGGGTCGGGGCGCGGACGATCAGCTTGGCGAGCATCGGGTCGTAGTGGACGCCGATGGCGTCCCCGGAGGCGTACCCGGTGTCGACGCGCACGCCCCCGGGGACCTCGAAGCGGTGCAGCACTCCGGTCTGCGGGGCCCAGGAGCGGGCCGGGTCCTCGGCGTAGAGGCGGGCCTCGACCGCGTGTCCGCGCGGGGCCGGGGGTTCGGGCGGCAGCGCCCGGCCCTCGGCGACGGCCAGTTGGAGGGCGACGAGGTCGACCCCGTACACCTCCTCGGTGACCGGGTGCTCGACCTGGAGGCGGGTGTTCATCTCCAGGAAGTGCGCCCGGCCGTCCGCGACGAGGAACTCGACGGTGCCCGCACCGACGTAGCCGACGGCCTTGGCGGCGCGGACGGCGGTGTCCAGGAGGGACGCCTCCAGCGCGGCGGGCAGTCCGGGCGCGGGGGCCTCCTCGACGACCTTCTGGTGGCGCCGCTGGAGGGAGCAGTCGCGGGTGCCGAGCGCCCAGACGGTGCCGTGGGCGTCGCAGAGGAGCTGGACCTCGACGTGGCGCCCGTTCTCCAGGTACGGCTCGACGAACACCTCGCCGTCCCCGAAGGCGCTCGCCGCCTCGGCCGATGCCGCCCTCAGCTCCTCCGGGAGCGCGGCCATCTCCCGGACGATCCGCATGCCCCGGCCGCCGCCGCCCGCCGCCGCTTTGACGAGGACGGGCAGGTCGGCTTCGGTGACCTCATCGAGCGGGTCGATCCCGAGGAGTTCCTTCGCGCGGGTCTTCGACGCCATCGCCTCGATCGCCGTCGGTGGCGGGCCGATCCAGATCAGTCCGGCGTCGGTCACGGCCCGCGCGAAGTCGGCGTTCTCGGAGAGGAAGCCGTATCCGGGGTGGACGGCGTCGGCGCCCGCCGCGAGCGCCGCCCGCACCACCAGGTCGCCGCGCAGATACGTCTCCGAGGGTGCGGCCCCCGGTAGCCGTACCGCCGCGTCGGCCTCCCGGACGTGCAGGGCGCCGGCGTCCGCGTCCGCGTACACGGCGACGGTGGAGACGCCCAGTTCGCGACAGGTGCGGAAGATCCGGCAGGCGATCTCGCCCCGGTTCGCCACGAGAACGGTCCTGATCACGTGATGCCTCACATTCGGAAGACGCCGAAGCCGCCGCGCGCGCCCTCGACCGGTGCCGTGTGGATCGCGGACAGGCACAGTCCGAGGACCGTGCGGGTGTCGCGGGGGTCGATGACCCCGTCGTCGTAGAGCCGGCCGGACAGGAACATCGGCAGCGACTCGGACTCGATCTGCGCCTCGACGAGCGCCCGCAGCCCGGCGTCCGCCTCGTCGTCGTACGGCTGCCCCTTCGCGGCCGCGGAGGCCCGCGCCACGAGGGAGAGCACGCCGGCGAGCTGCTGGGGGCCCATGACCGCGGACTTGGCACTCGGCCAGGCGAAGAGGAAACGGGGGTCGTAGGCCCTGCCGCACATGCCGTAGTGGCCGGCACCGTACGAGGCGCCCATGAGGACGCTCAGGTGGGGCACGCGGGAGTTCGACACCGCGTTGATCATCATGGCGCCGTGCTTGATGATGCCGCCCTGCTCGTACTCCCTGCCGACCATGTAGCCGGTGGTGTTGTGGAGGAAGAGCAGCGGGACGTCCCGCTGGTTGGCGAGCTGGATGAACTGGGCGGCCTTCTGCGACTCGGCGGAGAAGAGCACGCCCTGCGCATTGGCGATCACGCCGACCGGGTAGCCGTGCAAGCGCGCCCAGCCGGTCGCCAGGCTGGTCCCGTACAGCGGTTTGAACTCGTCGAAGTCCGAGCCGTCGACGAGCCGTGCGATCACCTCGCGCGGGTCGAAGGGGGTCTTGAGGTCACCGGGGACGATCCCGAGCAGCTCCTCGGGGTCGTACTTCGGGGGCTCGGCGGGCGCCGGGTCGGGTTGCGCCTTGCGGTGGTTGAGGCGGGCGACGATCCGGCGGGCCTGACGGATCGCATCGGCCTCGTCGACGGCGTAGTGGTCGGCGAGACCGGAGGTGCGGGCGTGCATCTCGGCGCCGCCCAGGGACTCGTCGTCGCTCTCCTCCCCCGTCGCCATCTTCACCAGCGGCGGGCCGCCGAGGAAGACCTTCGACCGCTCCTTGATCATCACCGCGTGGTCGGACATGCCGGGGACGTACGCGCCGCCGGCCGTCGAGTTCCCGAAGACCACGGCGACGGTCGGGATGCCCGCGGCGGAGAGTCGGGTGAGGTCGCGGAAGAGCGCCCCGCCCGGGATGAAGATCTCCTTCTGGGAGGGCAGGTCGGCGCCGCCGGACTCGACGAGCGAGACGACGGGCAGCCGGTTGGCGAAGGCGATCTCATTGGCCCGCAGCGCCTTCTTCAGGGTCCACGGGTTGGAGGCGCCACCGCGGACGGTGGGGTCGTTGGCCGTGATCAGGCACTCCACGCCCTCGACGACGCCGATGCCGGTGACCAGCGAGGCGCCCACGGTGTAGTCGCTGCCCCAGGCGGCGAGCGGCGACAGCTCCAGGAACGGGCTGTCGGGGTCGACGAGCAGTTCGATCCGCTCGCGGGCCAGGAGTTTGCCGCGCCCCCGGTGGCGGGTCGTGTACTTCTCGCCGCCGCCGGCGAGGGCCTTGGCGTGCTCGGCGTCGAGGGCGGTGAGCTTGTCGAGCATGGCGGCCCGATGGGCCCGGTAGTCGGGTCCGCCGGTGTCGAGGGCGGAGGCGAGGACGGTCACTGCTGTTCCTCCAGGAGGGAGACCGGTACGTCTGCGTGGCGGGAACGGAGCCACTCGCCCAGCGCCTTGGCCTGGGGGTCGAAGCGGGCCTGGGAGGCGACGCCCTCGCCGAGGATCCCGACGACGGTGAAGTTGAGCGCCCTCAGGTTGGTGAGGACGTGTCGGGTGACGGCGAGTCCGGCCGTCTCGGGCAGCAGGGCGCGGAAGCGCTCCACGGTGAGGGCGTGGGCGAGCCAGCGCCACTCCTCGTCGGTGCGGGCCCAGACTCCGACGTTGGCGTCGCCGCCCTTGTCGCCGCTGCGGGCCCCCGCGACCAGGCCCAACGGCACCCTCCGGGTGGGGCCTTCGGGGAGCGGCGGTGGAAGGTCCGGCTCGGGCACGGGCTCCGGCTCGCGGGTCCTCGGGGGGACCGGGACCTCCCGACGGGTCCCGTCGGGGAGCACGGCGGTGTGCGGGACGTCCGCGGCGGGGACGTACGCCGTCTCGAAGACCCCGTAGGGAGCGCCCTTCCCTGGCGGGGCGGTGACGTGGAAGCCGGGGTAGCTCGCGAGGGCCAGCTCGACGGCGGCGCCGGTGAGGGCGCGACCGACCTTCCCGGGGTCGGGATCGCGGACGACCAGCCGCAGCAGGGCGCTCGCGGTCTCCTCGGTGGGGGCGTCGGGGTGGTCGGTGCGGGCCAGCTCCCAACGGATCCCGGCGGGCGGGTTCTTGTCCAGTGCCTCGTGGACCTGCTGCCGGACGAGTGCGGCCTTGGCCTCGACGTCGAGGCCGGTGAGGACGAAGACGACCTCGTTGCGGAAGCCGCCGAGCCTGCTGAGCCCCGCCTTGAGCGTCGGGGGCGGTGCCTCCCCCCGCACTCCCGTGATCCTGACCCGGTCGGGGCCCTCCTGGTCGAGCCGCACGGTGTCGAGCCGTGCGGTCACATCGGGGCCGGGGTAGCGGGCACCGGCCGTCTCGTAGAGCAGTTGGGCGGTGACCGTGCCGGTGTCGACGAAGCCGCCGGTGCCGGGGTGCTTGGTGATGACCGCGCTGCCGTCCGCGTGGAGTTCGGCGATCGGGAAACCGGGGCGGCGCACGTCACGGCCGCGGAAGAAGGCGTAGTTGCCGCCGGTGGCCTGGGTGCCGCACTCCAGGACGTGCCCGGCGACGACCGCACCGGCCAGTTCGTCGTACGCCTCGGGGCCCCAGCCGAAGTGCCACTGGGCGGGTCCGGTGACGAGGGCGGCATCG
The DNA here is from genome assembly GCF_042742855.1 of Streptomyces sp. NPDC058877. Classification (NCBI taxonomy): domain Bacteria; kingdom Bacillati; phylum Actinomycetota; class Actinomycetes; order Kitasatosporales; family Streptomycetaceae; genus Streptomyces; species Streptomyces sp. NPDC058877. The sequence continues at coordinate 22,317 of NZ_JBHYMF010000062.1, forward strand.
GTGACCCGGCCGGTGACGACGACGTCGGCGCCGGCGGCGAGACAGGCGGCGATGCCGGCGCCGCCGAGGTAGGCGTTGACGGTGAGGGCGCCGTCCCGGGCGGGCAGCCGGTCTCCCTCGACGTGGGCGATCCGGGTCGGCAGGCCGAGCCCTGCGGCGAGGGTGCGCAGGGCGTCGGCGAGCCCGGCGGGGTTGAGGCCGCCCGCGTTGGTGACGATCCGCACTCCGCGTTCGTGGGCGAGGCCGAGGCACTCCTCCATCTGGCGCAGGAAGGTCTTCGCGTACCCGGCCGCAGGGTCCTTGAGCTGGTCTCGGCCGAGGATGAGCATGGTCAGCTCGGCGAGGTAGTCACCGGTGAGGACGTCGAGCGCCCCCTCGGGCCCGCCGTCGGTGAGCATCTCGCGGACGGCGTCGAAGCGGTCGCCGTAGAAGCCCGAGGCGTTGCCGATGCGGATCACTCCCGGGCCCCCTCGGGCGCGCGGCCGGAGCCCGCCGGGCCGGCGAAGGCCTGGGCGATGGTCAGCCACTGCTCGGCGTCCTCGCCGGTGGCGACGAGGGCGGTGTCATCGCGGTGGACCCGCTGGGTGACGAGGAGGCAGAAGTCGAGGGCGGGGCCGGTGACCCGCTGGGCGGCGTCCTCGGGGCCGTACGCCCACGAGGACCCGTCGGGGGCGGCGAGCTCGACGCGGAAGGGCTCGGTGGGCGCCGGCAGGCCCCGCACCAGGAAGGCGTAGTCGCGGGCCCGGTGGCCGATCCAGGCGACGTGCCGGAGGCGGGCGGTGGGCGGGCGCACGATCCCCAGGGCGTCGGCGACGTCCCGGCCGTGCGCCCAGGTCTCCATCAGTCGGGCGGTGGCCATGGCGGGGGCGCTCATCGGCGGCCCGTACCAGGGGAACCTGCCTCCGGGCGGCACCGCGCGCAGGGCCTCCTGGAGGCGCTCGCGACCGGTGCGCCAGCGGGCGAGGAGCTCGGCGGGCGGCAGCTCCGCGCCTTCTTCCGCGCCCTCGTCGACGAAGCGGTCGGGCGCGGCGAGGGCCTTCTCGGTCTCCGCGGCGAAGCCGGCGGCGTCGGTGGCGGCGAGCAGGGCGGCCCGGTCGGTCCAGGCGAGGTGGGCGATCTGGTGGGCGATCGTCCAGTGGGGCGCGGGGGTCGGCGTCCCCCATTGCTCCTCGGTCAACGCTGCGACGAGGACGTCGAGTTCTTCGCTCTCGTCGCGCAGGTCGTCGAGGACGACGACGGGGTCGGACACGGTGCGCTCCCCTCGGGGGACGGGCGGTCACGGGCCTTCGCGAAGGAGCATGCCAGCGGGACAAGAAACAATCAAGCGTGCTTGCTTTAGTTTCGGAAGGGGTTCTCCCGCCCCGCCGGGAAGGTCCCGGACCACCGGGGCGGGGCGTCCGTGCGCCCCTCGCACGGATGCCGGCGCCCTCAGGAAGCACTCCGCCTCCGCACAGGGGAGAACAGGGCGGTCACCCCGACGACGAGGGCGAGGGAGCGCAGCGGGAGGAGGGCGCCGGGGACGTCGTCGATCAGGTCGATGCCGTTTCCCACGGCGGCGATCCATGCGACCGACCCCGCCAGCACCATGGGCCCCACCCGGCGCTCCCCCGCGATGAGCATCCCGATCCAGAGGACGATCGGCATGACCAGGAAGGCGTTGACGAGCGCCGTGGTGAAGACCTGGTCGGTCGAGTAGCCGGGCCCCTCGCCGAGCGCGGCGGCGGCCTGCCCGCTGAGCGACAGGAAGAGGGTGTCGGAGAGGACCAGATGGGATGCGGCGACCCCCAGCGCGGAGACGACCAGCGCCTTCAGGAAGCGGGGGGCGAGCGGCGTGGGTGCGTGCGGTGCCATGTCGCCGAACTATACGCAGAGTGTATAGCTGGAGGTGTGACCGGGTCGCGGCTCACCGCCACCTCCCGGGCACCCCACTGACCCGCCCCCGTCCCCGGCCCATCCCCGATCCGTCCCCGGCCCATCCCCGACCCGTCCGCGACCCGTCCGCTCACGCAACGACCGCTCCGCCGTCGACCGGGAGCACCACTCCGGTGACGAACGAAGCTTCGGAGGAGGCGAGTTGGACGATCGCCCAGGCCACTTCCTCGGGACGGCCGACCCGGGCCAGCGGAGTGTGCGCCACCTGCCACTCCCGCACCGCGGCCATCCGCTCCGGCGTCAGGCCCTGGTGCTCCCCGATGGGCGTGTCGATCGCACCCGGCGCGACCGCCACCACCCGGATTCCGCGGGGCGCCAGCTCGACCGCCCAGCTGCGGGTCAAGAGTTCCAGTGCCGCCTTGGTCGCCGCGTAGACCGAGTTGCCGGGCCAGGCCCGCTGCCCCACCGACGTGCTGACGTTGACGACCACTCCGCCCGAGGCCTCCAGGAGCGGCAGTGCGGCCTGCGTCAGCAGCGCGGGGGCGACCAGGTTGGTGGCGAGCTGGGCCGTGACGGTCTCCGCCGCCAGGGTGCCGAGGGGGCCGCCGTGCACGATGCCGGCGTTGTTGACCAGCACGTCCCACCGACCGTGCGTCGCGGCCACGGCACGGGCCAGCCGTTCGGGCCCGTCGTCCTCCGTGATGTCCAGGGAGAGCGGGGCGATGCGGTCGTGGCCGGCCGCGGTCTCCCGGAGCGGTTCGCTTCGCCGGCCGATCGCGATCACCCGGGCGCCCCCGGCGGCGAAGGCGCGGGCGGTGGCCCGACCGATGCCGGTGCCGGCTCCGGTGACGACGACGACCTTGCCGTCTTGCTGTGCGGTGTTGTCCATGCCGGGCATCGTGCAAGCCTGCCGCCTGCGTCAAGGTCAAGCCCCCGGGAAAACCGCCCTCCCGGGACGGCCCGCAGCACGCGGCACCCGCTCCACGAGCGCCCCCCGAGCCGTGCTCACCGCCCTTCCCCCGCCCAGTACGCGGCCCGCACCTCCCCCTCGGCGAAGTCCCGGCGCGGCAGGCGCAGGCCGAGGGACTCCTCCAAGGCGTGGAAGTACAGCTCGAAGGGGTCCGTCAGTTCGGGGTGGTCCTGCTCGGCGCGGCGCAGGGCGCGGTTGAGGAAGTCCAGCTCGCCGCCCCGCCGGTAGGGGGCCTGGCCGCGCTCGTACCAGATCAGCTCCAGAACGCCCGCTTCGCCGTCGTCGACGCGGCGGCCGTCCTTCTGGTCGCGCTCGTGGGTCCGACCGCCGTCCACGGCCTCCAGGTCCTTGAGACGGGTGCCGGCAGCGACCTGCGCGGGATCGGCCCCGCACAGCAGGGCCAGCCGCTCGGCGTCGACGGAACGGCCCGGCGCCGCGCGGAAGAAGGTGAGGTTGGTGTACGGCACCTGTTCACACCAGGACTTCGCGATCCAGGCGAACCCCTCCAGCGGGTCGCGACCGCAGGCCTCGACCGCTCCCGTGTCGTCCAGACCGCCGCTGCGGAACCGCCCGCCCCACGCCGGATCGATCTGCTCCAGCGCCTGCGCCGTCTCCTCCGTGCTGCCGGCGCTTCGGCGCGGTACGGCCTCGGCGATCAGGTACAGCACCTGCTCCAGCTCGCGGGTGGCGAAGACCTCCGGGGAGCGGCCGCGGTGGCCGCGCACCGTGCCGGTCCCGTCCAGCAAGAGGCACAGGCCGTCGCCCTCCGGGGACTCGGTGAGTTCGGCACAGCGCTCCAGCTCGTCCTCCGAGAGCGCCAACGGCGGCAACTCGACCCCGTGGAGGAGGGCGTGCGCGGCGGTCGTCCGCTGCCAGGCTTCCGCAAGGGTCTGCTCGGTGATCTCCACGGCATGAGCCTAGGCAGGAGCACTGACACGGGCCGGCGCCCGGGTCCGGGCGGAGCCCCGTGCGGCCGGTGCGCCGCTCGTGGGCGGGGCCCGGCCGTCCACCGCGTGAGGGCTTGCACCGGAGGCAATGTGACCCGCTCTCAGGACGTACGGCAGCCGATGACGATGCCCCATTGACCGGGCGGGCACCCGCCCCACGGGTTCGCGAGGGGGGCGGTGCTTGCCGACGGGCTCGGCTGAGGTGCGGCGGGTGCCGCGTGAGCGGGCACCGTGCCGCCCAGGAGGGTGCCGGCAAGCACGGCGGGGGCCAGAAGTGTGGCTGCCTTGTTCATGCCATGGAAACGGTCTTCGGGCGATCGGGTCACCCTTGCTGCCCCTCCGGGAGAGGTTCCCCTTCCGGTTCCTTGAGGGCCCGACGAGGATCGAGGGTCCTTCGTCTTCCCGGTGGTCTTGCGGTGCGGGGGAACGCCGAAGGGCGGCGCCCTCGTGGGGTGCCGCCCTTCGGCGCGTGGAGAGGTGCGGGTCAGGCGTGGACGCCGGCCCGGCGGCGCAGGACGACGAAGCCGAGGCCCGCGGCGGCGAGCGAGGCGGCGCCGGCGCCGGCCGCGATCAGCGCGGTGGAGTCGTCCTCGGCACCGAACTCGGCGCCGGCCGCGACGCCGCCCTGCGGGATGACGGAGGTCTGCCCGTTGGTGGTGGTGGTGCCGGTGTTGCCCGCGGGAGCCGGGGTGGTGGTGGACGGCGCCGGGGTGGGCGTGGCGGTGTCCTTCTCGCAGCCCTTGGGGAGCTTCGGGAACGCGGTCCAGGCGTACGGCGTGTCGCCGCCCTGGGTGCGCTGGCCGAGCTTCGGGGTGGTGGTGTTCGCGTCCTTGATGGTGAGGCCCTGGCCCAGATCGGCCGCGTGGTCGCGGTCGAGGACGAGGATCGGCTTGCCGGCCTCGTCGTTGAGGACGGCCTTCGGGCCCTTCTCCAGGTCGTTGGTGAGCGTCACGGTCAGCTGTGCGAAGACCGAGGGAATGACCTGCTGGACGGTGCACTCGCCGAGGGTGACGACCGGGCCGGGGGTGGGCGCGGGGGCCGGTGCGGGGGCCGGGTTCTCGACGGGCTTGGGGGCGGCCTGCTTCGCCGAGCCCGGGATGTAGGCGGCGAAGCCTCCGTCCTGCTCCAGGACGACGACGGCCTGGCCGAACTGGAAGACCTGGCGGAAGCCGTTCAGGTGGGTGAAGCCGCGGCCCTTGCCGTCCACGATCATCTGGAGGGCGTAGCGGCCCTCCTTCTCGGCGAGCTCCAGGACGGTGCCGTCGGCGAGCTCGTACGTGCCGGGCCGGGCGCCGGGGACGTAGTTGCGGTCCCAGTTGAGGGTGCGGCCGTCCTGGAAGAGGACGAAGAACTGGCCGTTGTCGTTGCCGGCGACCGGGCCGGCTGCGGCGTCGAGGACGCCGACCGGGTTGTCCTGGAAGAAGAGCTCGGCGCGGAAGTGCCCGTTGTCAGCCTTGTAGATCTTGGCGACGGTTCCGTTGAGGAGCGTTTCGGTGCGGACGAGGGTGCCCTTCGACGCATCGGCCCCGGCGGCGGCCGGCTTCGCCTGGGCCGAGGGAGCGGCCACCGGGCCGTCGGCGGCGAGGGCGGCGCCCGCCGCGAGGGCGGGAGCGGCGATCGCGACGCCCGCGACGAGGGCGGTGGCGATGGCGGTGCGAAGGGCGGTACGCATAACGACTCCTGTGGAGATCAGGCAGGTGGGCGGGAGAGTCGCATGCCGCTTTTTCTCGGTCCGTCTCTGTGTCGGTGAGGTCCGGCTGGCTGCTGAAAGAAAACTTATTGATCTTGTATTCGGGAGCGGTCCGTTCCGTGTCACCACTCTGTGACAGCAACCACCGCGACGATCGGCCCGCTGTGACCCCGGGCTCTACGGACCCTCTCCCCTGTACAGGTCGCTACGCGCGTAGATATGCTCGACTGGTGACCATGCCCACCACTGCTTCCGCAGCACACGCTTTCGCCGACGTGACCGCGTCCGACGGCGCGCTGCGCCGCTTCCTCCACGGGCTGCCCGGCGTCGACGCCGTCGGCCTGGAGGCGCGCGCCGCGTCCCTCGGCACCCGCTCGATCAAGACCACGGCCAAGGCGTACGCCATCGACCTGGCCATTTCCATGATCGACCTGACGACGCTCGAAGGCGCGGACACCCCGGGCAAGGTCCGGGCACTCGCCGCCAAGGCCGTCAACCCCGATCCGACCGACCGCACGACCCCGACGACCGCCGCCGTCTGCGTCTACCCCGACATGGTGGCCACCGCCAAGGCCGCCCTGGCGGGTTCCGGCGTCAAGGTGGCCTCGGTCGCCACCGCCTTCCCGGCCGGGCGCGCCGCGCTCCCCGTGAAACTGGCCGACACCGCCGACGCGATCGCCGCCGGTGCCGACGAGATCGACATGGTCATCGACCGTGGCGCCTTCCTCGCCGGCCGTTACCTGGAGGTCTTCGAACAGATCGCCGCGATCAAGGCGGAGTGCGGTGACCGCGCCCGCCTCAAGGTGATCTTCGAGACCGGCGAACTCTCCACGTACGACAACATCCGCCGCGCCTCCTGGCTCGGCATGATGGCCGGCGCGGACTTCATCAAGACCTCGACCGGCAAGGTCGCGGTCAACGCCACCCCGGCGAACACCCTGCTCATGCTGGAGGCCGTGCGGGACTTCCGTGCGCAGACCGGCGTGCAGATCGGCGTGAAGCCGGCCGGCGGCATCCGCAACACCAAGGAAGCGATCAAGTTCCTGGTCCTCGTCAACGAGACCGTGGGTGAGGACTGGCTGGATAACCACTGGTTCCGCTTCGGTGCCTCCAGCCTGCTCAACGACCTGCTGATGCAGCGCCAGAAGCTGGCGACCGGCCGCTACTCCGGCCCCGATTACGTGACGGTGGACTGATCAACATGGCATCTGCATTCGAGTACGCACCGGCACCGGAATCGCGCTCGGTCGTCGACATCGCGCCGAACTACGGACTGTTCATCGACGGCGAGTTCGTCGACGCCGCCGACGGCAAGGTCTTCAAGACCGTCTCCCCCGCCACCGAGGAGGTCCTCTCCGAGATCGCCCAGGCGGGCGCGGAGGACGTGGACCGGGCGGTGAAGGCGGCCCGGAAGGCGTTCGAGAAGTGGTCGGCGCTGCCCGGCTCCGAGCGCGCCAAGTACCTCTTCCGGATCGCCCGGATCATCCAGGAGCGCAGCCGCGAGCTGGCCGTCCTGGAGACCCTGGACAACGGCAAGCCGATCAAGGAGACCCGCGACGCGGACCTCCCCCTGGTCGCGGCGCACTTCTTCTACTACGCGGGCTGGGCCGACAAGCTCGACCACGCCGGTTTCGGCGCGCACCCGAAGCCGCTGGGCGTGGCCGGCCAGGTCATTCCCTGGAACTTCCCGCTCCTGATGCTGGCGTGGAAGATCGCCCCGGCGCTCGCGACCGGCAACACGGTCGTCCTGAAGCCGGCCGAGACCACCCCGCTCTCCGCCCTGTTCTTCGCGGACATCTGCCGCCAGGCCGGGCTCCCGAAGGGCGTCGTCAACATCCTCCCCGGGTACGGGGAGACGGGCGCCGCGCTGGTCGAGCACCCGGACGTGAACAAGGTCGCCTTCACCGGCTCGACCGCCGTCGGCAAGGCCATCGCACGCGCGGTCGCCGGCACGGACAAGAAGCTGACCCTGGAACTGGGCGGCAAGGGCGCCAACATCGTCTTCGACGACGCCCCGATCGACCAGGCCGTCGAGGGCATCGTCAACGGCATCTTCTTCAACCAGGGCCAGGTCTGCTGCGCGGGCTCCCGCCTCCTCGTCCAGGAGTCGATCCAGGACGAACTGCTGGACAGCCTGAAGCGCCGCCTGTCGACGCTCCGCCTCGGCGACCCGCTCGACAAGAACACCGACATCGGCGCGATCAACTCGGCCGAGCAGCTGGCCCGCATCACCGCGCTGGTGGAGCAGGGCGAGGCGGAGGGCGCGGAGCGCTGGACCGCCGCGTGCGACATCCCGTCGGCCGGCTACTGGTTCGCCCCGACGCTCTTCACCGGCGTCACCCAGGCCCACACCGTCGCCCGCGACGAGATCTTCGGCCCGGTCCTCTCGGTGCTGTCCTTCCGCACCCCCGACGAGGCCGTCGCGAAGGCCAACAACAGCCAGTACGGCCTGTCCGCCGGCATCTGGACGGAGAAGGGCTCCCGCATCCTCGCGGTCGCCAACAAGCTCCGGGCCGGCGTCGTGTGGGCCAACACGTTCAACAAGTTCGACCCGACCTCGCCGTTCGGCGGCTACAAGGAGTCGGGCTTCGGCCGCGAAGGCGGTCGTCACGGTCTGGAGGCCTACCTCGATGTCTGATCGCAGTGTCGAAAAAAGCGGCTCCGCCGCCGGGCGTCTGAGCGTCTTCAAGACCTACAAGCTGTACGTCGGGGGCAAGTTCCCCCGCTCCGAGAGCGGCCGGGTGTACGAGGTGACGGACTCGAAGGGCAAGTGGCTGGCGAACGTCCCCCTCTCCTCCCGCAAGGACGCGCGTGACGCGGTCGTCGCGGCCCGCAAGGCCTTCGGCGGCTGGGCGGGTGCGACCGCGTACAACCGCGGCCAGGTCCTCTACCGCGTCGCCGAGATGCTGGAGGGGCGTCGGGAGCAGTTCGTGCGCGAGGTCGCGGACGCGGAGGGACTGTCGAAGTCGAAGGCCGCCGCGGTCGTCGACGCGGCCGTCGACCGCTGGGTCTGGTACGCGGGCTGGACCGACAAGATCGCCCAGGTCGTCGGCGGCGCCAACCCGGTCGCGGGCCCGTACTTCAACCTGTCGACCCCGGAGCCGACCGGCGTCGTCACCGTGATCGCCCCCCAGGAGTCGTCCTTCCTGGGTCTGGTCTCGGTGATCGCCCCGGCGATCGCGACCGGCAACACCGTCGTGGTCGTGGCGTCGGAGAAGTTCCCGCTCCCCGCCCTCTCCCTGGGAGAGGTGCTCGCCACCTCCGACCTGCCGGGCGGCGTGGTCAACGTCCTCTCCGGCAAGGCCTCCGAGATGGGCCCGCACCTCGCGGCCCACCAGGACGTCAACGCGATCGACCTGACGGGCGCGGACGCCGAGCTGGCGCGCGACCTGGAGATCGCGGCGGCGGACAACCTGAAGCGCGTACTGCGCCCGCGCACCGAGGACTTCACCGAGTCCCCGGGCACGGACCGCATGACCGCCTTCCTGGAGACGAAGACGGTCTGGCACCCCACGGGCAGCCTGGGCGCCTCCGGCTCCTCGTACTAGGCCGCACGGCGAAAGCGGCTCCGTCCGCCCGCAGGGCGGGAGGGAGCTCCGCCACCCGGCCCGGCACCACCGTGCGACGGCGGCCCCCGAGTGCATGAACCCGGGGGCCGCCTCCGCACGCCCTGGAACCGTTCTGCGGCGCGGTCCTCAGCCCGGGAGGAGGCCCTGCGACAGGCCGCCGACCACCGGCAGGTCGGCCACCGCTCCGCCCTTGGTGAGGTGGTCGGTGACCAGGTCGGTCCCGACCGGCTTGAAGTCGGCGACCTGGGTGCCGAGACCGTTGTCGAGCGGGTCGACGCCGGTGTTGGCCAGCGGGTCGAGCTGGAGGCGGGTCAGCGGGCCCACTCCCTGGGTCACGCCGGACAGCGCCCCCGCTCCGGCCGCAGCGGCGTCCGTCCTGGTCAGCGAGTCGACGGGCAGCGGGACCGGTGCGACGGCCTGCGCCCCGGCACCCGCGCCGAGCACCGCGGCCCCCGCAGCGGTGACGCTCAGGCCCGCCTTGAGCAGGGCGCTGCGGCGGGGGGTCCGGGGTTCTGCGTGACGCGCCATGGAGATCCTCCCAGGGGGTGAGCGAACGGACACCGAGAGTAGTCGAGGTGTGATGCTCGATACCAACGGCCTTCCTCGGTGCTCCCCTGGACGGGGGAATGCCTCACACTGGTGTTCCGTGAGTTCCCAACCGATCCCGATCCGGGTCGTCCTGCTCGCGGGCCCCTCCGGCTCCGGCAAGTCGTCCCTCGCCGCCGTCACCGGCCTCCCGGTCCTGCGCCTCGACGATTTCTACAAGGAGGCCGACGACCCGTCGCTCCCGACCGTCGACGGCAGCGCGGACATCGACTGGGACTCCCCCCGGTCCTGGGACGCGGACGCCGCCGTCACCGCGATCGTCGAACTGTGCCGCACCGGGCAGACCGACGTCCCCGTGTACGACATCTCCACCAGCTCCCGGGTGGGCCACGAACGCCTCGACATCGCGCGGACCCCGCTCTTCGTGGCGGAGGGCATCTTCGCGGCCGACATCGTCGCCCGCTGCCGCGAGCTGGACGTCCTCGCCGACGCGCTCTGCCTGCGCGGTCGCCCCTCGACGACCTTCCGCCGCCGGCTCCTCCGCGACCTCCGCGAAGGCCGCAAGTCGGTTCCCTTCCTGCTCCGCCGCGGCTGGCGCCTGATGCGCGCCGAGCGCGCCATCGTGGCCCGTCAGGCCGCGCTGGGCGCCCACCCCTGCGCCAAGCCGGAAGCCCTGGGCCGGCTGGCCGCCGCCGCGGCCGGCCGCCACCGCACCCCGGCGACGAACTGACGCGCCCGGGCGCGGCGCACGCACACGAAGCGGGTCGTACGAGACCCCCGACTCGTACGACCCGCTTCGCTTTCCCCCGTACCCCCGTACGGTCCCCCGTGCTTCCCCCGGCCTTCAGGCCACCAGCTCGCCGAAGGACTCCTCTTCGTCGCGTCCGAAGCTCAGCACCTGGTCCTCGCGCAGTCGCCGCAGCGAGCGCCAGATGCTGGACTTCACGGTGCCGACGCTGATGTCCAGGATCTCCGCGATCTCCGGATCGGTCCGGCCCTCGTAGTAGCGCAGCACCAGCATCGTCCGCTGCGTTTCGGGCAGTCGGGCCAGGGCCTGCCACAGCACCGCGCGCAGCTCCGTGCCCCGCATCGCGTCCGTCTCGCCGACCGTCTCCGGCAGCTCCTCGGTCGGGTACTCGTTGAGCTTGCGCCGGCGCCAGGCGCTGATGTGCAGATTGGTCATGGTGCGACGCAGGTACCCGCCGACGGCGGCCTTGTCGCTGATCCGCTCCCAGGCGCGGTACGTGGAGAACAGCGCGCTCTGGAGCAGGTCCTCGGCCTCGAAGCGGTCACCGGTGAGGTGGTAGGCGGTGGCGTACAGGGAGGCACGACGCTCCTGGACGTAAGCCGTGAACTCGGCTTCCGAACAGCCGGCGCGTTCCCCCGTGACCTCCCCGTACACCGCTCCCCCGTCAGCGACGGCCACCATGTGCGGCGCCTTGCGCTGACGCCCGACACCGCGGACGCACCCCCGCCCGCTGCCAAGCTCTCGGCTTCGCTCGTACGCGGGGGAACCCCCTTCCGTGCCGGACTTCTCGGTGCTCCGCACGACGTCGTGGAGACGCGTGACGACTGCGCTTGAGGTGGTGCCGTGCAGTGCGTTCATCGTGCGCCCCCCGTCGGTTGGAGTGTGTTCTCGGTCCGTGTGCCAAGAAGCTTGCCCCTCGGACTTCATGACGTTGTCCGCCGACTGTCACAGCCGTGTCACAGGGAACGGAACGGAAGCGGGACGACGGGCGGTCGATCTCGGACAGTCGCATGGGACAGAATGACGGCGTGTCTTTTCTGCTGCTGATCGAGGACGACGACGCCATCCGGACCGCCCTTGAGCTCTCCCTGTCCCGGCAGGGCCATCGGGTGGCCACCGCTGCGACCGGTGAGGACGGCCTCCAGTTGCTGCGCGAGCAGCGACCGGACCTGGTCGTGCTCGACGTCATGCTGCCCGGCATCGACGGCTTCGAGGTCTGCCGGCGCATCCGCCGCACCGACCAGCTGCCGATCATCCTGCTGACCGCACGCAGCGATGACATCGACGTGGTCGTCGGGCTGGAGTCCGGCGCCGACGACTACGTCGTCAAGCCGGTGCAGGGAAGGGTGCTCGACGCCCGCATCCGGGCCGTACTGCGGCGCGGGGAGCGGGAGTCCACGGATTCGGCGACGTTCGGCTCGCTGGTGATCGACCGCTCCGCGATGACGGTCACCAAGAACGGCGAGGACCTCCAACTCACCCCGACCGAGCTGCGGCTGCTGCTGGAGCTGAGCCGGCGGCCCGGACAGGCCCTCTCCCGACAGCAGTTGCTGCGGCTCGTGTGGGAGCACGACTACCTGGGCGATTCGCGGCTGGTCGACGCCTGTGTACAGCGGCTGCGGGCCAAGGTGGAGGACGTGCCGTCCTCGCCGACGCTGATCCGCACCGTGCGCGGGGTCGGTTACCGGTTGGACGTCCCTGCGTGAACAAGGGAATCACCGCACGGCTGCGCCTTTCGAGCCTGCGACTCCGGCTCGTCGTCGTGTTCGCCCTCGTCGCGCTCACCGCGGCCGTCGCCGCCTCCGGCATCGCCTACTGGCTGAACCGCGAGGCGGTGTTGACCCGCACCCAGGACGGGGCGCTGAACGACTTCCGGCAGGAGATGCAGAACCGGGCGGCGGCGCTACCGCTCCGCCCCACCCAGGACGACCTGCGGCGGACCGCCGAGGGCATGGCGAGCGGCAGCGCCGGTTACCAGGTGCTGTTGTTGGGCGAGCGGGCCGCGGGCAAGCCCATCGTGGGCGCCTCGGACCCGGACGACTTCACCCTGGCCGACGTACCGGTGTCGCTGCAGGAGGCCGTGGACACCAAGCGGCCGGTGACGGAGGTCAACGCCCATCCGTACCACCTGTTCTGGCAGCGCACCGAGCGGAACGGCACGCCCTACCTGGTCGGCGGGACGCGGATCGACGGCGGCGGGCCGGCCGGTTACATGTTCAAGTCGCTGGACGCGGAGAAGGCCGACCTGAACTCGCTCGCCTGGTCGTTGGGGATCGCCACCGCGCTCGCGGTCATCGGCTCCGTGCTGCTCGCGCAGGTCGCGGCGACGACCGTGCTGCGTCCGGTGCACCGACTCGGCGTGGCGGCCCGGAAGCTCGGCGAGGGCAAGCTCGACACCCGGCTGGAAGTGTCCGGTACGGACGAACTGGCGGACCTCTCCCGCACCTTCAACGGCGCGGCCGAGTCCCTGCAGAAGAAGGTCGCCGACATGAGCGCGCGGGAGGAGTCCTCCCGGCGCTTCGTCGCCGACATGTCCCACGAGCTGCGCACCCCGCTGACGGCCCTGACGGCCGTCACCGAGGTCCTGGAGGACGAGCAGGACTCCCTGGACCCGATGATCGCTCCGGCGGTGGCGCTCGTGGTGAGCGAGACCCGACGCCTCAACGACCTGGTGGAGAACCTGATGGAGGTGACCCGTTTCGACGCGGGCACCGCACGGCTCGTCCTCGACGACGTGGACATCGCGGACCAGATCACCGCGTGCGTCGACGCACGGGCCTGGCTGGACGCGGTGGAGCTGGACGCGGAGCGGGGCGTCGTCGCACCGCTCGACCCCCGCCGCCTGGACGTGATCCTGGCGAACCTGATCGGAAACGCGCTGAAGCACGGCGGTTCACCGGTGCGGGTGTCGGTGCGCACCGAGGAGGACGAGCTGGTCATCGCGGTGCGCGACCACGGCCCCGGCATCCCCGAGGAGGTGCTGCCGCACGTCTTCGACCGCTTCTACAAGGCGAGCGCGTCCCGCCCCCGGTCCGAGGGCAGCGGACTCGGACTGTCGATCGCGATGGAGAACGCCCTGATCCACGGCGGTTCGATCACGGCGTCCAACTCGGTCGGCGAGGACGGGCGGGTCGACGGAGCGGTGTTCGTGCTGCGGCTGCCCCTGGACGCCTCGGGGATCACCCGCGAGGTGCAGACCCGCAGCAGCCAGGGCGAGGTGGGAGAAGCATGAGGCGCCACGCCTTGGTCCTGGCCGCGGGCGTGCTCGGCACGCTGCTCAGCGGCTGCGGCATCCGGACCACGTCGGTCCCGGTGGATGCGGGCGCGGCCCCCTCCCGGGTGCCGTGCAACGTGACCGAGGACGGTGTGGCGGGCTCGTCCCAGGGCGTTCCGATACGGATCTACCTGGTCTGCGGCTCCCAGCTGGAGGTGGTGGACCGCCGGTCGGCGCTGCCGGAGGAGAAGGTCGGCGTCGATCCGGTGCGAACGGCGGGGGACCTGCTCGCGAGCCTGCTCGCCGAGCCCTCGGAGGGCGAGCGACAGGCCGGTTTCACCACGGCGGTGCGCGGTCCGCTGAGCGTGTTCGGCGGACGGCGGGACGACCCGGAGGGCACGCTGCGGCTGAGCCGGCAGCCGGAGGACCTGACGCCGACCGCGCTGTCGCAGCTCGTCTGCACCTTCGGGGACAGCTCGGTGGGCGCGGGGGGCCACACGGTGCTGCTCGGCGGCCCGGGCGCGTACGCCCCGAAGCGCTACCGCTGCACGACGGAGCTCCGCGAGCGTCCCGAGTCCGCACCGCCGACCGCGGCCCCCGCTCCCCCGGCGACCGCACCGGCGCGCTGAGCCCGGCGCGGTGCCGGGGCCGCAGCGGGCCGGACGGGGGTTCCACGGCGCGTGGCGGAGCGGTGGAACCGATTCCGCCGTTCGCGACGTCTTGGAGGGCGTGCAGCGTCTAGGTTCGGGCGGCAATGCCGCAATGATCGTCCGGGTGGCGGGGTTCGCCCTCCTCCTCTCCCATCTGCTGCTCGTCGCGTGGGTCAGCCTGCGCCCGCGGGACGTGGCCTGGGTGACCGCACCGAACACCGTCCCGCTGCACGGGCTGCAGGCGGACCTTGCGCTCGGCGGCACCGAGGCCGCCCTGCTGATCGGCAAGGGCTTGTTGCTGCTGGCCCCGCTCGGGGTGCTGCTGCCGATGGCCGACGGACGGCTCCGGGTCCCCGGATGGGCCTCGCTGGCCCGTACGACCGCCGCGGGCGCACTGGTGTCGCTGGCCGTCGAGCTCTTGCAGACCGCGGTGCCGGGGCAGGTCGTCGACATCGACTCGGTCCTGTTGAACACGACCGGCGTCGCCCTCGCCCACCTGCTGGTGGTCCCCGCCGGACGGACCTGGCTGCGCCGCAGGTCGGAGGCGGTGCGGGAGCCCTCCTCCGGAGGGAGCGGCGCACAGCGGGGTTCGACCCTGCTGCAGAACGAGACGCCCCAGGGTGCGACCCCGACGATTCCCAGGGTTCCGATCGCCCCGTAGACCGACGCCCGTTCCTCTTCCCGGCGGCAGTATGGAGTCATCGGGAGCCCGGAGGAGCGGTTCCCGAAACGACTCCGAAGGAGCCCCACCATGGCCGCACTGATCCGCCCTCTCGAAGGACGCATGCTCGGCGGGGTGTGCGCGGCGCTGGCACGGCGCTTCGGCATCTCCGCAACGACGATGCGGCTGATCTTCGTGGTCTCCTGCCTGTTGCCGGGACCGCAGTTCCTGATCTACCTCGGCCTCTGGATCTTCCTGCCGGGCGAGAAGCCGGCGGGGCAGAGCTGGTAGCAGCCGCCCGTCGCGCGCCGAAGGGGCGCACCCCGGAACGGTCGGGG
>NZ_JBHYMF010000063.1:0-36475 GCF_042742855.1 Streptomyces sp. NPDC058877
CGAGTACGAAGAAGCCTTCTGGCGGAGCCAGGAACAGACCCCGCAGTCCGCCTGAAACAAGATCACCGGACTCTACGAAACTCGGGGCAGCTCACGGTGTGGGCTAGGAGGTCCAGGCCCGGCAGGTCCATGGGCGGGAGATCGTTCACGCGGCTGCCTGCCTTTCGTGGGTGAGGTACTGGGTGGCGATCCAGTAGCTGTAGGCGGGAGGTACGGCTTTGCGGGCTTCGGCCGCGCTCATCCAGGTGCAGCCCATGGCGTCGGCGTAGGCCCGCTCGCCTTTGTGCTCGAAGGCGAGGAGCTTGTTGCGGCCCCGCGGGTGCCAGCACGGGGGCAGGAGGTCCCCGCCGCCGCCCCAGGACGTCTCGAAGATCCGATGGCGTCGCACCTTCAGGCCGAACTGCGACCCGCACAGCAGGTAGTCGGGGCGGAGGATCCCGGCCTTCGCCGTTTCGGGGACGTTCTCGATGACCCACGGGATGCCGGACGCGATCAGACGGTCGCGTCCGGGGGCGATGAGGTCGGGATGGTCGGTGGGGTTGCCGCGCCACCTGGTGACGTTGGCGTAGCGCTCGCAGGGCCAGGAGGCGTGGATGAGGTCGAACCCGTCGAGAGGGAAGGCGAGGGCGTCGGCTTGGTGGAACTCGAACGGGTAGTTCGGCTGCGGGTTGATGTCCACGCCGACGACCTCGAATCCGGCGAGGGAGTAGCCCATGGACATCCCGCCCGCGCCGCAGCACAGGTCCAGGACACGCAGGCCGTTGGAGCGGTGCAGGGGCAGGATCCGGGCGTTCACGCCACCACCGCCAGCGGGGAGGCAGTCAGGGTGGTGGGGGCGTGGTCGCCGAGCCAGCGGGTGCAGGCCGGGGGGATGCACTCGCGGATGCCGTCGCGGTTCATCCACGGCACGCCGAAGAACGTGTCCAGCAGGAGCAGCCGGGGCCTGTTGCGGCGCCGCGGGATGTCGGTGGGGTGGGGCATTCTGGTGTCTCCAGTTCTGTACTGGTTCTGGAACCGGGACAGCCGCGGTCTTTGCCGAGAGGCGGCTGTCCCGGGCTACGGGGAACGTGCATGAGGGGGAGCAATGACGACGGCGTGGCTGGTCCTGGCGGTCGGTGACGAGCGCCAGCACGGCGGGAACGACGGCTACGACGACAACCCGCGGACCCACTACAGCTGGGACAGCACTGTCCCCAACCACGGCAGGATCGCCGTCGGCGACGTCATCGCCCTGTGGGACAAGAAGGAACTGATCGGCGTCTCGGTGATCCACGGCATCGACACCGCCGTCGAGCAGAAGACCGTCTACTTCTGCCCCGAGTGCCAGAAGGCCGACTTCAAGCGCCGCACGCGGCTGACCCCCGCCTGCCGCTGCAACCAGTGCGGAGCCCTGTTCGAGGAGCCCGGCCACAAGGTCAAGACCGTCACGACCTACCGGTCCCGGCACGGCCGCACCTGGATCGAGGGCAGCGGACTGCTGAACGGCGCCCAGCTGCGGGCGCTGTGCAACTCACCGCGCTCGCAGCTGAGCCTGCGGCCCGCCCGCTGGGAGAAACTGCGCGACGCTCTGCTGGCCACCGAAGGTGCCGACCAGGTCGGCACCCTTGCAGGGCGGGAACGTCTGCCGATCCCCGGCGGGCACCGCACCGTCCAGACCAGGGCCCGCATCGGCCAGCCCCAGTTCCGCGAACGGCTCCTCCAGGAGCAGGGCGAGATGTGCGCCATCACCGGCCCCGCACCCGCCTGCGTCCTGGAAGCCGCCCACCTCTACAGCTACGCCGACAGCGGTGAGCACCACGACTTCGGTGGCCTGCTGTTGCGCAGGGACATCCACCGGCTCTTCGACCTGGGCCACCTCGCGATCGACCCGGCCACCGGCCTTCTGGACACAGACAGCAACCTGGACGGCTACCCGGACTACGCGCGGCTCCACGGTCAGAGGCCCGCCTACAAGCTCCGGGAAGGCCACCGTGTCTGGCTCGCGAAACACTGGCATGAGCACCGCTCCCCCAGGCTTCCCGCCCCACGTGCAGCCACTATTAGCGAAGGCGCGACTGCTTAGCGGTGGTTGATGGTGCCGTTGGCGCGGCCGAAGAGGCCGGTGGCGGTGATGTTCTGGGTGATGTGCGTCGTCGCCCTCGTCGTGCTCCCGGCACTGCTGTTGGGGGTGCCGGTGACCGCTTTGCGGGCGGTGCGCAGCAGGACGGGGGCAGCGATGACGGCGGCGACGAGGAGGGCGGCGGCGGACCACAGGGCGTGGCTCATGGCGATGAGTCCCGGGGCGGCGTAGGAGAGTCCGATGCCGGCGGCGGCGATGCCGGTGCCGACGGTGGGGGCGAGCAGGGCGGTGGTCTTGGCCCACGCCGGGATCGACTGCGCGGCCGGAACCGGAACCTGCGGCGTGGGGGTGGGGTGGGTGTAGGCGAGGGTGCGGACCCCGTTGGGGAGGGTGACCCAGTCGACCCCGGGCGGGATCTCCGCGGGCAGGATCACGGGCCGGTGGGCGGTGGCCGGTGGCGGGGTGTAGGGGTGGGGGGTGGTGATCTCGTACGCGGTCGGTTCGTGCACAAGGTGCCCCTTTCAGCGCTGCGGGCAGCGCCCCGACGGTGGGGTGCTGCCCGGTGGCCTGCTTGTCGTGTCGCTTGTCGTGCGGCTTGTCGCGTGCTTGTCGTCTGTCTTGTCGCTTGTCTTGTCTTGTCGCTTGTCGCCTTGCAGGTCACAAGCCGTTTCCGGCCCTCAGCAAGCCGCCCAGGGCCCTTCCCGAACACGGTGGGCGACAAGTGGCGAGCAGGTGGCTTCGACCTCTCTGGCCGATCACGTTCGTGAGCCGTCCGGGAGGATGCGGGGATGAGCATCGTTGAGATCGAAAACCCGTGGACGCCCGCTCACCATGCGGTGGAGTTCAGCGACCATGCCGGGCTTACGCGCCTCCTCGACGAGGGGGCTGACGTGAACGAGATTTGCTGTGGGATGACGTTGCTGATGCATGCCATCGACTTGGAAGGGGACGCGGCTCTCCAGTCACGGCAACCTGTCGACAGCGCACTCACAGCGATCCTTCTTGCCTACGGTGCCGACCCGACCATCACCCTCGGCGGCGAAACCGCCTACGACGTGGCCCAGCGATACGACCACGAGATGGCCATCCGGTTGCTGGACCGCTTCACCTCCTAGTCCTTGGCGCGCTCGTCGGGGGCATGACGGTGGTGGATGTAGCGGGTCTTGGTGCCGGTCCCGATGCGGATGGCGATGCCCTTCTCGGTCCATTCCTTGAGCCAGCCGACCACGGTCTGCCGGGAGGTGCCGTGCTCGTTGGTGAGGGCGCGGGCGATGGCGGAGGCCCCGGTGCCTTCCACTCCGGCGGCGAGGAGGACGTCGAGGGCGGCCTGGCGGGCGGCGCCCTCGTTTTGCCCGTTGCGGAATGCCGACAGGTTCAACCCCGACACCTGCTCCCCCTCCGGAGCGGTGGGGGTGTGGGGTTCGGGGGTGGTGGCGAACTGGGCGTCGATCTGCTCGCGGAACTTCTGCGCGAGCGCGTCTTCGTCTGACACGGCCGGGGTGGTGGGTGGCTCGGCGGTGGTGCGGTGGGCGGACAGGTTCAACCCGCCCGCCCGGGAGGCCGGGGCCACCGCGTCCGGTTCGCCGGTCGGCTCCGGGTCGGGGGTGTGGTCGTGGATCCAGGCGGTGCGGGCTGAGTCCCACCGTCGGGCGTAGTCCGGTCCGGCGGCCTTGGCGGAGACGGTGTCGAGGGTGGGGTGGCGGTCGGAGGTGGCGGCGACGATGTCGCGGATCTGGTTGGGCAGGATCCGCCAGGACTTGAACAGGCCGGCCGGTGATTCGGGGGTGCCGATGAAGCCGGAGCCCTTGTAGGGGGCCTGGTCCACGCGCAGGCCACGGGAGCCGGGAAACTGCTTGCCCAGGTCCATGCCCTCGGTCTCTCCACCGGTGAGCGCGACGCGGACCTTGCCTTCCCGGCGGATCATCAGGTTGCCCAGCACCGACCCGGTGGCACCCAGCGCGGTCAGGACGGTGCGGATGCCCATGGCGCGGGCGATCCGGATCACCTCCAGGATCTTCGCGGCGAGGACCTTGGAGGGGCGGTCCATGGCGGTGAGGATCTCCGCGCCCTCGTCGATGACGATCTCGATCTGCGGGATCTGCGCGGAGATAGGGAGCAGGTCGGTGTTCGCCTTCGCCATCAGGTCCTGATACGCCATCTTGCGGTGCTTGGCGATCCGCACCGCCGCGTCCAGCATCAAGGCGGCCTCCTCGTGGGTGGAGGCGAGCCAGTCGACCCCGGGCCGCATCCCCTGGCCGTCGCCCGACAGGGCGGGGCGGATCCAGGGCAGGCCGGCGGATCCGGCGTTGAGGTCGATCACCCAGGTCAGCACATCCGTGGTCCGGGCGAACCCGGCCAGGATCGTGTGGACCATGTTCGTCTTGCCCGACCCGGTCGGCCCGACCACCAGCGCGCACTGCTCGCGCAGGTAGACCGGCATCTGGCGGCCGTCGGTCCGTAGCCCCCACGGAATCCCCGTGAGCAGCGACAACGGCGCGTAGTCCGAAGGGTAGGTGACCTCCTCGGCCAGCACGTTGACCGTGGTGACGTCGATCAGGACGCGGCCCTGGTCGATGCCGGCGGTGGCGGTGGCGGTGCAGCCGTGCGGGAGGCGGGCGTCGGCGGACAGTCGCGCGGACTCCCGGGCGATGCGGTCGTAGGTGGTGCCCCCGGCGGGGAGTTCGGCGTCGATGGTGAAGCCGGTGCCGGTGGGCCACATCTCCACCGCCAGGACCCGGATGGTCAGGCCGCACACCCGCTGGATCCGGTCCACCCACTCTGCCGCGATCTGGCGTCGTTCGGCGGACAGTTCGCGGGAGACCTGGCGTTCGGCGGCGGCGATCGCCTCCAGCTCGCGGGCCTCCTCATAAAGGAGGGTGGAGCGGGCAACGGTGCCGATGCCGATGCCGAGGGTGGCCAGCGAGCCGAGGGCGGCCCAGGTGAAGGGGCCGGTGGTCATGGCCCAGGTGGTCCAACCCGCGCCGATGAGCCAGGACGCGGCGCGCATGGTGATGGTGCGGGCGGCCAGGCGGTCGCGCAGGCTGGTGACGGTGTGGCCGATCGCCCCGGCGGTCCCGGCGGCGAGGGCCCAGGCGGGGGGCATGCCGGTGGCTGCTCCGGTGGCGGCGAGGGCGAGGGCGCCGGTGGTGGCGGACAGGGCGCCGGTCACGGGTCCGTGACCGGCCGCCCAGTCCCACACCGGCCCCGTCTTGGTGGCGGTGTTGGTAGCCATGGGTTAGACGTTCCAGCCCTTCTCGGCCTCGGGGCCGTTGCGGGGGTCCTCGTGGCGGGCGATGTCGGCCTCGTGGGTCTGCCGGAAGTGCGGGCCCATGTCCTCGGCGGCCGTGACCGCGGACATGAGGGCGCCGAAGATGTCGTTGAAGCCGTCCGCGATCGTCTTGTCCAGCGGGAACTCGGAGTCGGAGCGCTCCGCGAGGATCTTCATGGTGTTCGCGATGGACGTGAGGGCGGCGGGAAGGCCCTCGACCATGGCGAGGATCTCCATCGCTGACTCCGGCTCGTACTGCTGGGCCGCGGTTTCCATCTCCGCCGCGTGCTCCTCGAAGTTGAACCCCGACATGCCACTTCCTTCCTCGGTGGTCGTGCCCGTGGTGGGGAGGGGGCCGCCCGGTCGCTCGGCGGTGTCCCCGATCTGCTGCTCGTCGTTCTGGGTGAGGGCGGCTTCGGCGGCCTGCTCGTCCTCGGCGAGCTGGGCGCGGATCGCGGCGTCGCGGTCCTCCCGGGCTTCGCGGGCCTGCTTGACCAGCCGGGCGAACAGGCGCCGGCCGGGGTACTGGAGCCAGGCCCAGCCGAGCTTGCGGCCCAGCGGCGTCGACACGATCCCGACGACGCCGAGGGCCCCGGCGAGCACGGCGGCGAGCAGGCAGCGGCCGTGGAACCGGGCCGCCGACCTCCACAACGCCGTGCGGGCCTTCCTGCGGGCCTGCCTGCACGCCTTACGGACCTGCTTGCGCATCTCCGCCGTCCGGGCCCGCGCCCGGTCTTCGGTCACCGCGGCAGCCGCCTGCTCGTCACGGGCCTTCCGCAGACGGCCGGCCGCAGCACTGCGGGCCTTCCCCGCCGCATTGGTGCCCTTCGCGACCGCCCGCCCCACCGGCCCCTTCGCGGTGGCGGTGCGGGCCTGCCGTTTCGCGTCCCGTCGAGCGTCCGCGACCTGACGCCGCGCTGCTGTCGTCCCGGTACGGCGCTCCGCCCGCGACGGAGAGTTGGTGCGGGCTTCCTGCCGCAGCGCCCGCACCTCACCAACCCGACCCGGACGCTTCCCGCCCTTGAGCGAGGAGGCGATACCGGTGCCGGTGCGGGTGGCCTGTGCCTTTCCGGCGGGGCCCCGGTGGGGGGCTTTGCCGAGCGAGACGGCGAGCGATCCTGCCGTTCCCGGCTTGCCACCCAGGGCGCCACGCTTGGGCTGCGAGGGAACCCGACCCACAGTCGACCTCCCGCCGCCGGTTCCGGACCGAGCCGCAAGCCTCCCGGCGCCCGAACCGGTCCCGCCCGCGGCCATCCTCCCAGCCGTCTTGGCGCTGCTCTTGGCGTCGGTCCCGGGCTTGGGCTTGGTCTTGGTCTTGGTCTTGCGGTGGGCGGCAGTGGCGCCCAGGACCACGGCCCCGGTGGCGGCGACCATGGCGGCGATCGGGCCACCGGCGAGGGCGGCACCGGCGAGCAGGGTGGTGGTCGCGTTCGCGCCGGTCAGGGCCAGCGGAACCACCGGCCAACCCCCCGCCGTATGCGCCACTACAGGCTGCTGCGGGGCGGGTTCAGGCTGGGTCGGGGTGGGCGGGTTCGGGTCGGGGGTGGTGGCCGGTGGGGCCACTACCGGCTCGGTGCTGACATCGGTCATGCTGGGAACCTCCCTTTGGGAGTCAGTGAGGGCCCGGCCGGGTCTGTCCAGGAAGCGGCCGGGTCCTCGTGCTTTTCAGGCAGCACAGGCGGGGGCATCCGCACACGGGACGCACATGCCGAGCGAGGCGGGGATCCGGTATCCGGCATCCCGCCCACACCCGGGGCAGAGACGGCGGGCCGCGTTCGCCCGCTCCAGGGCGGCCCGCTTCGCCGGGGTCATTGGGCGGACCGGCCGGGCCAGGTCGATCCGGTAGAGGTAGGCGATCAGCGGTTCACGTCGGCGGCGGGGCCGTTCGAGCTGGGCCACGACCGGTTGACCACCGGGCCGCAGCCCCAGTGCCCGGAGCTGCCGGAACGTCGCCAGCCCCTCGGGGGCGAGGCGCCACCGGTAGACCGGCAGGCTCGCCATCAGCCGAGCCTGTGGTAGGAGGCCCGGCAGGTGTTGGCGTGGTCGTTGGCCTGGCGGCGGGTGTACTTCACGTAGTCCCCGTCGTGGGAGCGCTGACCGCAGCCGTGGTAGTACCAGCGGCAGTACATAGACGACTCGTTGCGGCCGGTGATGTCGACGGCGGCGCCGGTCTGGTTGTGGAACCGGATGAGGAGGTCGTCGGGCTCGGGCGGGTTGGAGTTCGGGGAAAGCTTCACCGGGACGCTCCTTCCAGAGCCGGGGCGGGGTGGTTGTCGCGCAGTTCCTGGTAGCGGGTGGAGACCCAGCCGACCGACCAGCCACACAGCTCCGCGGCCTGCCGCACCGGCACCCCGGCCGCGAACGCCGCGGCCACCGTGCGAAGGGCCACGTCGTCGTCCTGCTTCTTCTTGGCGGGTCCGTTGGCGAGGAGCGCGGCGCGTTCACGCTCGGCCCGCTCCTCGCGTTCGCGCTGTTCACGCTCCGCTCGTTCCAGGGCCTCGCGGCGCTCGCGTTCAGCCTTCTCGGCGGCCTCGCGTTCACGGCGTTCACGGGCCAGGCGCTGCTGTTCACGCTCGCGCGCCTCGCGTTCACGGGCCTCCCGCGCCTCCCGCTCGGCCGCCGCGATCCGGTCCCGCTCCGCCTGCTCCTTACGCTCCTGACGCTCGGCCTGCTCACGGAGCAATGCCGCTTCGTGCTCGCGCTGTTCACGGGCCAGCTTCGCCTCGAACTCCCGCCGCTCCCGGGCCCGTCGCTCCTCCTCGTCGGCCCTCCGCCGGGCGGCCTGCTCGGCCTCCTCGGCACGCTGGCGGGCCTCCTGCTCACGGCGCCGGCGCTCGGCCCGCTGCCGTTCCTCCAGGCCGTTCACGGCCGCCGTGATGGCGCGGCGGTAGGCCAGGCCGGTTTCGGCGGTGACGATGAGGAGGAGGGGTGCGACCGCGTGCACGGCCACTCCGACCAGGTCTTTCTTCAGTGCGGAGTCGGCGGTGTTCAGCGCGAGGGTCATGATGCCGGTCATCCACCGCAGCACCACCGGCCACCGTCCACCCTCTCCGCCCAGGCGGGCGAGGACGGAGTCGAGACGGACGACGATGACCACCGCAGCATCGACCACGATGGGGAGGATGGGGGCGGTCCAGTCCCACGCATCCGCCGTGTGTGCCGCCATGAGCGGGGTGACGGTGAGGACCGAGTAGAGCATCGCCCCGCACACGATCAGCCACGTCCCGACGCTCAGGGCCTTCTCGGCTGAACGGATCTGAACACTGTTCACGACACCGCCCCCAAACCCACCGCCACCGACTCCAGCTCCGGGACCGGGCAGTAGCCGGTGAGCGAGATCCGGGCGCCAGCGAAGTGGCCGTGAACGATCCGAACGGCCGTCGAGCCGTTGCCCTGAACACGGTGCTTAACCGCCGTCGGATCGATGTTCAGAGTCTCGCGCCAGGTCTCGAAGGCGCTGAAGTCGTCGTAGTGGAACGACAGCTCCAACAGCTCCGGGTAGACCGTCGTGACGTGCACGCACGGGGCCGGCAGATGCGAGAACTTCGCGTCCAGCACGACCAAAGCCGCCAACGGCGCGGCGAGATCGGAGAGGGTCTGGGCGTTCACGCGGCACCACCCGACAGGGCCGTGGTGCGGTTAGTCAGGTCCCGGCGAGCCGCCACGACCCGGTGGCGGGCCCGGCGGATCCGCCGCTCGTCCAGCTTCGCGGCCGGACGGTCCAGCAGGGCAATCTCGATGTCGAGGAGGTCAACCTCCGCCGCGATCAGCGGCATCTCCCGCTCGATCGCCTCCAGCTCCGCATCCGACGGCTCACCGTCAAACGCCAGCTCCGCGCTCGTCGCGGGGAGTGTGATGATGGACTTCATGGGTCGTGCTCCCTTCACAGAGGAACGGCCCGAACGAGGTCCCGGAGTAGCCGCTCCGGGGCCTCTCGCCGTTTGGAACCATCCGGCTCCCCTCAACCCCGCCCGTACGACACCCCCGAAGGGGCCCGGACGGGCGGAGGAGGCAACCGGCCGCAGCACCGCTGCGCAGGTGACCTGGCCTCCGCGAATCACCGGATAGCCCGGTGCGCCGAAGCGGCGGATCAGGAGGACGCGGTGGGCATCGCCGCCGTGCCGGTCAGGCACGGGCGGGCGCCCCAGGGTCTTCGTCGGTACATGGACACCCCCTCGGTCAGGTGGACAGGAACAAGCACTGCAAGGGGGACCTGTGTCCCCACTCTCCGGCCGTTGCTCGCGGTCGCCGGGCCACCTCGCCAGTCGGGCCGAAGCCCATTGCGTCCTACCTGGCCTTTAGCGGGATTGCAGCGTCCCCGCCCTCTGCTCCCTAGCGGCTCCCTACGTGCGGGAATGCCGCCGCAAGCGGGCATGCTTGATGGCGCTGCACCGCTTGCTCAACTTGTTGGTACAAGCTGATGCAGTGATGCTGCACCCACGGACAGTGAGTCGTCAAGTGATCGGGGCCCACATGTACCAACAAGTTGAGCGAGTGCGTCATGATGGGCGCATGAACAAGCAGCCGAAGTACCGGCAGGTCGCTGACGCACTCCGCCGCGACATCGACAACGGGGTCTACGCGCCGGGTTCTCGCCTGCCCTCCGAGAGCGAGCTGTCCGAGCGTTTCGACGCATCAAGGAACACGGTTCGCTCGGGTCTCGCGCTGCTGGTCAGCGAAGGTCTGATCTCGTCGAGTCAGGGGCTTGGCTACGAGGTCCGGAAGCACGAGGTGTTCGAGCTCAACGCGTCCCGCTTCGAGAATCTGACCTTCCCGCAGAACGGTGACGCCTACAGCACCGACGTCACCAACGCTGGCCGCCACCCCACCCAGACGTTCCGCGTCGAGGTGACCCCGGCGACCGAGTACGTGGCGGAGCGGCTCAAGGTCGAGCGGGAGTCGACCACCGTTCTCCGGTTCTGCCATCGGTTCGTGGATGACGTGCCGTGGTCGACCCAAGCCACCTACTACCCGGACTGGCTTGTGAAGGAGGCTCCGCGACTGGCGGAGCCCGGCGACATCGCTGAGGGGACGACGCGGTACCTGGCAGGTATTGGCGTCGAGCAGATCGGCTACTTCGACGAGATCGCGGCCCGGATGCCCACGCCGGAGGAAGCGCGGCTGCTCGACATCGGCGCCGGCGTCCCGGTGCTGCTCTGGACTCGTATCGGCTACTCGGCGGACAGGGTCATCCGATGCACGATCACGACCTTCCGGGGTGACCTGAACCGGATGAACTATGAGATCGGCACGCTGTCCGCTCGGCAGGAGGACGAACTCCAGTGATCATCGAGCGGGCGACCGCAGACGACTTGGACGTGCTGCTCGCGTTCCGTCAGGAGGCCGCGTCGTGGCTCACTGCCCTCGGGAGTGACCAGTGGCAGCGCCCCTACCCGGCGGACCGGCTGCTGAGCACGATTGAAGCCGGGGTGGTGTTCATGGTCCGGGACGGTTCTACGACGGCGGCGACCATCACGTTGACCCCGGATGCGGAGGAAGGGCTCTGGAGCGACCAGGAACTCCAGGAAGAGTCCCGGTTCGTGAACAAGCTGACCGTGGCTCGTACCCACGCCGGCCAAGACCTCGGCGGCAGGCTGCTCGATTGGGCAGGCGACCAAGCGTATCGTTCCGGCGCCAAGTGGCTTCGGCTCGACGCGTGGACGACGAACAAGCCGCTCCAGGACTACTACCTTCGCCACGGGTTCGAGCACGTGCGGACGGTCACGGAGGGCGGAGCGGTCAACGGGGGCCCTCGCGTCTCCGGATGGCTCGCACAACGTCCTGCGGTGCCCAGTACGGCGCATGGGCTCATTGACCAGGTGGAATCGGGCGCACGGCTCGGGGGCTCCTGACATCAGCCGCTGACATCAACGCCCACGCACAACGGCAGACGTCCACGGACACGCAGCCGTGAAAGTTCCTGCGGAACCGCGTGAATCGGCAGGTGTGATCCGGGGTCGCGAGAGGTGGCACGCGCCTACGGATCAGAAGGTTGCAGGTTCGAATCCTGCCGAGTGCACACAGGTGAGAGACCCGGACGAGAGTCCGGGTCTCTTGCGTTGTGGGGGCGTACGGGAGCGAAGTACAGCAACCGCCGGGGCTGCCCTCGAAGTCGAGCGACTCCCACGTCAGGCCCGGGGCCCCCGGCCCGGCCGCAGTCCGAGACGCGGCACGAGGAGCGTCCGGGCCGTGGAGACGGCTGGCCCCTGGCGAACCACCGGGTCCACGTCGTACCCCTGGTCCTGGCTCCGGCCGATCCGTCATGGCAGGGTCGTGTCCCGCCACGTGGTGTAGAGGATCACGTTCCGCTTCGCCAGCGTGCCACCTGTGACCACCGCGTTGGTGCCGAGGGGGCAGTAGTGATGCTCGCCGTTACACCACTCTGCGGGACGCGATCCATGGCAGCAGGACGTCTGGCGCGATCCGTCGGTGTTCGAGAACGTGGAGCACGTCTTTCGCACCCCCTTCGATGACTTCTGCGACGCCGACGAGCCGGAGCGATGCCTCGCAGTCGGCCTGCGGACCGAGGAAGAGGTCGTTCTCATGCGTGAGCCGGGCATCACGCTCCACGCCGCGGCGGCCGAGACACCCGTAGAGGCCGGCAAACCCCTGGGCACTGCCCGGGGTTTGCCGGCACCATGAGCGGGTGCCGAAGCCGATCGATCCGACCGCCAGGCTGCGCACGTCGTTCCTGGCGGCAGTAGCCGAGTTCCGCGAGGACCCTGACTACCCGTTGCCGTGGTTTGTCACCGACGTCGACCCGCAGGCGCTGGTTGATCCCGCCGCCTTCGATGCCTACGTCGAGCGGGTGCTGAGCGAACGGGACGGGGACGCGCCACCGCGCTGGGAGGGGTTCGTCCCGATGACGACCCTGTGGTGGGTCGACGGGGAGCAGATGATCGGCCGCCTGGCCATCCGCCATCGACTGACGCCCAGTCTGGAGCAGTCCGGCGGCCACATCGGCTACGACGTCCGTCCCAGCGCCCGCCGACGGGGGCACGCAAGGGCGATGCTCTCCGCCTCCCTGCCGATCGCAGCGTCTCTGGGGATCACCGAGGCACTGGTGACCTGCAACGGGACCAATGTCGCATCCCGGCGCGTGATCGAGTCCAACGGCGGTCAGTACGTCGACACCGTCGACGGGAAGCACCGCTACTGGGTTCCGACCTTCTAGCCGGCGGGCTGCTCGGCCGTGTCACATCCGTGTCGGATCCTGCGGTGAATCACGGTGAATCACGGGGAACGGGGGTGCCTGCACGTCGGGTCTGCGGGGAGGAAGCCCTACGACAGCGCAGAGGGGGACGATGGTGTCCCGCCGAGTGGTGTAGCCGATCAAGCTGGCGGAATCCGCAGGTCGTGGCCCGATTCGCCCTCGCCGGCGGCCCTGTTGGGGCTCGCCGAGCCGGGACCAGCGGTGATCGCACGACGGACCGCAGCGGCACGTCCCGGACGGCTCCGAAGCGGAGGCGACGGACCGTGATCGGCTACACCACGACGGGGGACACGACCAGGGGGACCAGGGGCGCTCTCCCGTTCCCCTAGAGCGGTGGCTTCCCGGCCACCAGCGGTAGTGGCCAGCCGGCGCAGGCCACCAGTGCGCTGCCGTCCTCGGTGGGGAAGAGCAGGGTGACCCATGTCCGGTCGGCGGCATGGATCAGCCCTGTGCGCACGGGCCGGTCCTGTGCGCGGATGAGCTGCACCGCTCTTTCCAGTCCGAGGGGTTCGAGTCCGTGCATCCGCATGCGCTGAAGTCGGTGCCTGAAGACTCCGGCATGCTGGCCCGCGGGCCCGAATCCGGTCGGGTGCACACGGACGGGAGGCCCGGACGCGTGTCCGGGCCCTTGTGCCGTGGGGCGTGCGGCGGGGGAGTGGTGCAAGGGTGCTGATCGCCGTCGGGCGCTGGCGCTGGCCGGTGCCCTGGAAGGCCGAGGGGTGTCGGTGCGGGCGGGCCGGGGAGTCAGACCGGCTGGAGGCGGTGTCCGCCGCTGAGGACGGCCTGTTCGGCCGGGGTTGCCGAGCGTTGCCATTGCGGGGCGAGGGCGGCGTACGTGGTGACGTCGTGCCAGCGGCCTCCGGTGTGGAACAGCTCGCGCAGCGTTGCCTCGGGGTGGAGGCCGGCGGCGAGCATGACGTCCCGCATGCGGGTGTGGTCGGCCCGGTGGCCGGCCCAGATGCGGTGCAGGCCGAGCGGACCGAAACCGTAGGCCATCAGCAGGCGCCCGGCCTCGTGGCCGTGACCGCGGACGGGGGCGTCGGGCAGCAGGACGAGTCCCGTGAGCATGGCATTGCTGCCGTACTCCTCGACCAGTAGCCCCATGGTGCCGACCATGGTGTCGTCGTCCGGTGCGCAGATGGCGAGGGTGTGCCTGCGGCGCGGGTGGGTGTAGGGCTGGGCGAGGCACTGGGCGAAGGCGTCCTGTGCCTGACGGGCGTCCATGCGGTCGATGCCGAGGTAGCGGGTCAGGACGGGGTGGGTGTGGATGCGTTCGAAGGGGGCGAGGTCGGTGGCCCGCAGTTCGCGCAGCCGGAGGTGCTCACCGTGCAGTTCGGGAAGGTGCGTC
The DNA here is from genome assembly GCF_042742855.1 of Streptomyces sp. NPDC058877. Lineage (NCBI taxonomy): Bacteria > Bacillati > Actinomycetota > Actinomycetes > Kitasatosporales > Streptomycetaceae > Streptomyces > Streptomyces sp. NPDC058877. The sequence continues at coordinate 13,889 of NZ_JBHYMF010000063.1, forward strand.
ATGACGCGGCTCCGAGGAGTGCGGTGCGGTCGGCGGCGATGAGGGCTTCCAGGTCCGTGTAGTAGCGCCCGGAAGGAACGGGAGCCCCCAGGAGGATGCGCCGGGCGGTGTCGGTGACCAGGGCCGCGCCGAGCATGATCCCGCTCGCCAGTTGCGGCCAGCTCGTGAGGGTGCGGCCGATCCGGCCGATGGCGTCGGTCATGGCCGGGCTGAGCCGGTCCGCGTCCACGATCTGCAGCAGCAGGTCGAGCGATGCGGCGGCATCGAGTGCGCGGACCTCCCGTGCGGTGGTCGTGCCGGTCCGACCGTGGAAGAGGGGCCGGTCGGGCTCTTCGTCGAAGCGTTCCACGTCCAACAGGCCCCGGTCGTTGGCGTCCATCAGGACGGGGATGCGGCGGGCGCGGGCGTGCTCGCGGGCGGCGAACTTGGCCCATGGGGTGTCGCATTCCTCGACCAGCAGGTCGAGCCCCGAGTCGGGACCGGTGCCGAAGAACTCCTCGATGGTCTGCTCCGTGATGCCTTCGCGGTGGATCTCGATGTCGAGGTACGGGTCGATCTCGTACATCTGACGTGCGCAGAGGACCGTCTTCTCCACGCCCAGGTCGTGGACGCCGGCGCGCAGCCGGTTCAGGTTGGACAGGTCCAAGCGGTCGAAGTCCGCCAGGCGGAACGATCCTCCTACCCCTTCCATGACGCAGGTGAGCGCAGCGCTGTTGCCCACGGACAGACCGAGCACGCCGATGCGGCGGCCGAGCAGGTCCTGCTGCTGTGCACGGGTGATCTTGTCCCGGTTGCGGTCGGTGCGGACCAGCCGGAACTCCTCGGCCGGCAGCAGGTGCACCAGCCGTCCCGACCAGGGGTACCAGACCCAGGTGCCGTAGCGCCGGCGCGGGACCCCGCCGTGCACGTCGGCGACGGCGGCTTCGAGGGCCCGGGCGTCCAGCGGCTCTCCGGGCCGCAGACAACGCACCAACTCCTCCAGCTGCTCGTCCATGCGGTCGTGGACTTCTCGCACGGCGCCCGAATCCAGCAGCGCTGTCAAGGTCGCTTCTCCCCCGGGGGCCACGAGGTCGATGAGGAGGGGGCGATGGGCGTCCTCCCCCGTGGACACCGGCGGGGAAATCCGCGGGGAAATCCGCGGGGAAATCCGCGACGAAGGAGAGCGGGAGCCGTCCTCGGGAGGAGTCTCTGAAGGGGTCACGGAACGGGAAGCTAGCAGCCGGACGATCTTGCAGAGCCCTTGTCACACCGGAGCGCACACTCGAATTGATGCGCGACCTTTTCGCTACTTTCACTACCCCTGTGCGTGCGCGCGCCCCCTTGGCGCACCCGTGGCCGGAGGCCGTGCACATGCCCGACGGTGTGTCCGGCCGCCGGGCCACTGGCCACCGGGCCACCAGTCACCGGGCCACCAGCCCGGTGGCCCGGGCTCCGGCGCGCCCCCCGAAAGCGCTCCGGAGCTGCCCCCGCGCGCCGTCAGGCCGTGGTCTTCGAGCGGGAGGAGTGCGGCCGGCCCTCGGAGGCCTGCTGGGGCAGGACCCGGCGACGGCGGGTGGGGACGCCGAGCGTCGGGTTGGCCACGCCCCAGGCCGCGCCCTTGCAGACGAGCTCCTTGTAACCGGCGGCGAGCCGTCCCGTCAGGGCCGCCCGGACGGAGCGGTCATCGGCGGTGACGTACTGGATGAGCCCTTCTCGGCGGCCGAGCGAGATGCACTGGTTGAAGTAGCGCAGCGTCGTCTTCGGCACCTTGGCCCCGGTCAGACGGGCCGCGATGGCATCGGCTGCCTGCCAGGCCATGGGGGTGCCCGAGGCGCACGACATCCGCAGCGGCTTGTCGCAGGGGCCCATGGCCAGGGCCGCGTCCCCGATGGCGTACACGTCCGGATGGGAGACCGAGCGCATGGTCCCGTCGACCACGATCTGACCGGTGTCGGTGACGTCCAGGGTGCTGGCCCGGGCGATCGGGTGCACCGCGAAGCCGGTGGTCCACACGGTGACCGCGGCCGGTACGGATCCGCCGTCGGCGGTGGTGACCCGGTCGGCCTCCACGCCGGTGACGGCGGTGTGCTCGTGGGTGGTGACGCCGAGGCCGTCGAAGACCTTCCGCACGTGCTGCCGGCCCTTGGGCGAGAGCCAGTCGCCGAGGCCGCCGCGGGCGGCGAGGGCGACGTCGAGGTCCGGGCGGGCCTCGGCGATCTCGGTTGCCGCTTCCAGGCCGGTGAGGCCCCCGCCGACCACGACCACGGACTGCCCGGGCGTCAGGGCGGCCAGGCGCTCGCGCAACCGGAGTGCTCCGGGGCGGCTGGAGATCTCGTGTGCGTGCTCGGCGGTGCCGGGGACGCCCCGGGGGTTCCAACCGCTGCCGAGGGCGTACACCAGGGTGTCGTACGCCAGCTCCTCGGCACCGTCGCCGGCCGTGACGGCGACGGTCCTGCGGTCGGCGTCGACGCCGGTCACCCGGGCGGTCCTCAGCGTGACGCCGGTGCCCGCGAACATCTCGGCGAGGGGGCGGCGGACGAGGTCCTGCCCGGTGGCCAACTGGTGCAGCCGGACCCGCTCGACGAAGTCGGGCTCGTCGTTGACGAGGGTGATGGCGACCTCCTCGCGGTGGAGCCGCTTCGCGAGGCGTCCGGCGACGGTGGCTCCGGCATAGCCGGCCCCGAGGACGATGATGCGGTGCTGCTGCATGTGCCTGCTCCTGTTCTCGCGCGGTTTCGCCCCTTGAACCGGGCGGCCCGTCGATTCCTGACAGGTGCGCGCTGTGAGCCGGGTCACATGGCGGGCGGGGGCTTAGAAGGCGGCCTCCACGAGGGGGGCTCCGTGTGCGGAGGCCGACCAGTGTCGGGTGGCGCGCTCCAGCTTGTCCGGGTTGACCTGGCTGCGGCAGGCGCTGATCCCCTCGGACGTGACCTCCAGGCACATGACGCCGATGACCCGGCCGTCGAGCACCGCCACGACGGCGGGGACGCCGTTGGCGGTCGTGGCGTGGATCTCGGGAGATCCGCCGGCCAGGGTGCGCTTGGCCTTGCTCGGCTTGAACAGGCCGCGCAGGAAGGTCGCGACCGCGAGGGCTCCCTCGAACGCCCTGGTGCGCGCCGGGATCTTCCCGCCGCCGTCGCCGACCGCGACGGCGTCACCCGTCAGCAGTCGCACCAGCGGCTCGGTGCGGCCACTGGTGGCGGCTGCGAGGAACTCCTCGACGATCTGCCGGGCGGCGACCTCGTCGATTTCGGTACGGGTCTTGCCGTCGGCGAGGTGCTTCTTGGCGCGGTGGTGGGTCTGCTGGCTGGCTGCCTCGGTGATGTCCAGGATCTCGGCGATCTCCCGGTGCGGGTAGTCGAAGGCCTCCCGGAGGACGTACACCGCGCGTTCGTTGGGGGAGAGGCGTTCCATGACGGTGAGGACCGCGTACGAGACCGATTCGCGCTGTTCGGCGGTGTCGGCGGGGCCGAGCATCGGATCGCCGGCGAGGAGCGGTTCGGGCAGCCACTGGCCCACGTAGGTCTCGCGCCGGGCACGGGCCGAAGTGAGCTGGTTGAGGCACAGGTTGGTGAGCACCTTCGTCAGCCATGCCTCGGGCACCTCGATGCGGTCGACGTCGGTCGCCTGCCAGCGCAGGAAGGTGTCCTGCACGGCGTCCTCGGCCTCGCTCGCGGAACCGAGGAGTCGGTAGGCGATCGCTTCCAGACGGGGCCGGGAGGCTTCGAACCGGTCCACGTCCTGCACGGTCAGTGGCATGGTTCGGATCCTAGTCCGGGCGGGTGCGCGGTGGCAGGGCGCCGGGCGCGCGCCGTTTCCGCAGGGATCGTGCCGTGGCGGGGGCTTCGGTGCGGGCGTTAGGGTCGGATGATCGTTTGTTCGCATCGGGCATGGGGGTCTGGGGCATGGCGCTCTTCGGGAACGCACACACGGTCGATCCGGCGCAGGCACAGCAGGACTACGCACGGCTGCTCGGCCAGGGGGAGCAGGTGCATGCCGCGTACCTGCTGATCCGGGACACGATCTTCTTCACCGACCGGCGGCTCGTGCTCGTCGACAAGCAGGGCATCACCGGCAAGAAGGTCGAGTACCACTCGATCCCGTACCGGAGCATCACGCACTTCGCCGTCGAGACGGCCGGCACCTTCGATCTGGACGCCGAGCTGAAGATCTGGATCTCGGGCAGCGCCACTCCGATCCAGAAGACCTTCACCAAGGGGGTCGACATCTACGAAGTCCAGGCGATCCTCACCCAGTTCGTCGCCAAGTAGCCGGGAGCGGCTCCGAGCCGTCCGGACGGCGGGCACGGAGGGGAGGGTCCTCGGGAAATGCCCGGGGTTTCCCCTTTTGGGTGAACCCATCTGATGTGCATGTCATGTGAATGTGCCTTCGACCTAGCTTGCGTGGCGGAGGTGATGGTCGATGGACGCGATCGACATCGATGACCTGGTGCACGTCGCCACCGGATCCCGGCTGCGCCGGCTGACCGCGCCGGACGGCGCCCATTGGTTCCCGTTGGTGGACGTGGCCAGACGGCTGGGCTACGAGGGGAGTCGGGAGGCGCTGCGGACCGTGACGCTGCCCGCGGAGTGCCTGGCCTCCGCGCGGGAACTCTCCGTCGGGTTCCGCGGCCGGCGCGGGATCCGGGGCTCGACCCGGATGGTCAACCTGGAAGGGCTGGTCCAGCTCGTCGGGGCGTGTCGGAGACCCGAGGCCGGGCCGTTCCGGGCATGGACGGCGGGCGTCGTGGCGGCGGTCCAGCGATACGGAGGGTACGGACTCGAACCCTCGCCGGTGCACAACGGGTACGTACTGCCACCGGAACTGGTCGACGTCCTCGTACGCCTCGAAGCGCGGTTCGACGAACGGGCCGCCGCCCACGCCGGGCACGCCGGGTGTGCGGAGTTGCTCCGGGAGACCCGGCAGAGCCTCTCCGGGGTCGTCGACTCCCTGGAGAGGCTCGCCGTACCCCGCCAACGCACCGGTGCCGCCGTCCCCCTCACTCCGCAGGAGCTCGTCGAGTCCTGGGCCATCACCGGGGACGTCCGGACGGTCGCCTGCTTCCTCGCCCCCGCCCTGATCAGGGGCGGGGCGCATTACCGGCTCCAGGAGGTCACCCTCCGCACCGGTCTCCCTCCCGAGCGCGTCCGGGACTGCGTGCGGATGCTCCTCGAACGCGGTTGCATACGGGAGGTGGGCGCCCCCGCCGCGGACGGCTCCCGGGTCTACGTCCTGCCGTGAACGCCCGCCCGCCGACGTCCGCCCGTCGGCGGTCCGGTGTGCGCCCGCGGCACGGTCCGGGGCAGCCGACTCCGGTCGCGTGTCGGGGCCGTGCACTCCCCGGGACGCACGGGCGTGAGGGCCCCGTCGGGCTTCCGGGCCGAAGCGGACGTGCCGGAGACTGGAGGGCGAAGCAGGCTGAGGGAGTGTGCGGGCCGTGGAGTGGTGGTGCCGGGGGATCGGCTGGGGAGGTGGGGCGCCCGGGCTGCGGTGGCGGGGCGGGAAGGTCAGCCCGTTGGCGTACGACCAGCAGCTCGCCTTCCGGGCCGTCGGGGTCCGGCGGTGTCCCGGGGCCCGTGGGAATCCCTGTCCGTTGGGGGCTGCCGTGCCGGGGCGGGCCACCGGAGGCCGCTGTCCGGAGTGCACACGGCTCGACCGGGCCCACTCCGTCGCCGCCGACACGTTCGCCGACGACCCGCAGCCCTACCGCGTCTACTTGGCCTGGTTCGGGCCCGGCATGACCAAGGTGGGCATCACCGCAGAAGCCCGTGGCGCGACCCGGCTGCTGGAGCAGGGGGCGGTCGCGTTCAGCTGGCTCGGTCGGGGGCCGCTGATGGCCGCCCGGCGCACCGAGGAGATCCTGCGGCAGGCCCTCGGGGTGCCCGACCGGGTGCCGTACGACCGGAAACGGGGAGCCCGGCACGCCCTGCCGCCGACGGCGGACCGGGCCCGGGAGGTCGAGGAGCTGTACCGACGGGCCCGATCGGTCGACGGCTGGGCGGAGACCTTGGAGCCGCTGGAGTTCGCCGTCCGTGACCACGCCGGAGCATTCCACCTCGACGGGCTGCCACCGCTCGACGGCGTGGTCACCGAACTCGTCGGTGACGGCGTCGTCATCGGACGGCTGCTCGCCGCCGCCGGTCCCGATCTGCACCTCCTCGCCCCTGACGGGCGCTGCCTCGTGCTCGATGCCCGACTCATGGGCGGATGGATCCTCGAAGCCGCCGGTGGGGACCAGGTGTTCTCGGTGCCGCTGAGGCCGTGGGGAGGAGTGGCCGCCGGAGCCCAGGAGGGCCTCTTCTGAGGGCCCGGGGCACGCTTCGTAGAGTCATCACCGTCGTGTGCTCCTGCGTTCCGGAGGTTTCCGGACACCGGGACCTCCGCCCCGCGCAGCCGGTGTTCCGGGCGCGTGGGCGGAAGCGCGGGTACGGCGGCTGCAGCATCCCCATCGGCAAGGTCGAGCGGAGTGACGGTTGTGAGTGCGAGCGACGGCGGTAGGCCCGCGGGGGGCGACGCACGGCTTCCCCGGGACGGCGTGCGGTCCACCGGCGGGGGCGGAAGGCCCGATGAAGACGGTGCCGGGCTGGTGCGGCGGCTCGGGCTTCCCGGGCTCGTCGACGTGCACACCCACTTCATGCCGCAGAACGTCCTGGACAAGGTCTGGGCCTACTTCGACGCCGTAGGCGCTCTGACCGGCACGGAGTGGCCCATCACCTACCGCGAGGAGGAGGACCGTCGGCTCGCCCTCCTGCGCGGGTTCGGGGTGGTCGCCTTCACCGCGATGCTCTATCCGCACAAGCCCGGCATGGCCGCCTGGCTGAACTCCTGGGCGGCCGATTTCGCCGCCCGGACCCCCGACTGCCTGCACACGGCGACCTTCTTCCCCGAGGAGGGGGTCGATGCCTATGTCCGCCAGGCGCTTGACGCCGGCGCCCGGGTCTTCAAGGTGCACCTCCAGGTCGGCGGCTTCGACCCGTCCGACAGCATGCTCGACGCCGTCTGGGGCACCCTCGCCGACAGTCGTACGCCGGTCGTGATCCACTGCGGTTCCGGACCGGCCCCGGGGAGCTTCACCGGGCCGGCGCCGACCGGGCGGTTGCTTGCCCGGCACCCCCGGTTGCGGCTGATCATCGCCCACATGGGGATGCCCGAGTACGGGGACTTCTTCGACCTGGCCGAGCGGTACGAGGGCGTCCACCTCGACACCACCATGGCCTTCACCGACTTCAGCGAGCGGCTCGCGCCCTTCCCGCAGGAGGAGCGCAAGCGACTCCTGGCCCTCGGCGACCGGATCCTCCTCGGCTCCGACTTCCCGAACATCCCGTATCCGTACGCCCACCAGCTCCACGCCCTCGAACGCCTCGGGCTCGGCGAGGACTGGCTCCGGAAGGTGCTCCATGAGAACGGTGCTGCGATGTTTCACGTGAAACCGTGAGCTTGTGAAGCCGTGATCTTCTGTGCCGTGCAGCCGTGCAGCCGTGCAGCCGTGCAGCCGTGCAGCCGTGCAGCCGTGCAGCCGTGCAGCCGAAGACGGGATCGGGCGGCCTCGACCGCGTCCCCGGTCTGTCGTGAGGCCCTGTTCCTTTCTCAGGGAATTCACAGGAAAGGAAAAGAGGCCTCTCAGCGGTGGCCGAGAACGTGGGTGCCATGACCGTCACCACACGCCGCACCGGTACCCACGCCGACATGCTCCGCGCCGACGGAACTGCCGTCCGGGTCCTCGTCGTCGATGACGAGGCCTCGCTCGCCGAGCTCTTGTCCATGGCCCTGCGCTACGAGGGATGGCAGGTCCGCAGCGCCGGGGACGGGGCCTCCGCCCTGCGCTCCGCCCGCGAGTTCCGGCCCGACGCCGTCATCCTTGACGTCATGCTCCCGGACATCGACGGGCTGAGCCTGCTCGGCTCGATCCGCCGCGAGCTGCCCGATGTGCCCGTGCTGTTCCTGACGGCGAGGGACGCCGTCGAGGACCGGATCGCCGGGCTCACCGCCGGTGGCGACGACTACGTCACCAAGCCCTTCAGCCTGGAGGAGGTCGTGGCCCGACTGCGGGGCCTCATCCGCAGGTCCGGGGCCGCGCAGACGCGCAGTGAGTCGCTGCTGGTCGTCGGGGACCTCACCCTCGACGAGGACAGCCACGAGGTCACCCGGGGCGGCGACTCCATCCACCTCACCGCGACCGAGTTCGAGCTGCTGCGCTACCTCATGCGCAACCCGCGACGGGTGCTCAGCAAGGCGCAGATCCTCGACCGGGTCTGGTCGTACGACTTCGGGGGCCAGGCCAATGTCGTCGAGCTCTACATCTCCTATCTGCGCCGCAAGATCGACGCCGGCCGCTCGCCGATGATCCACACCCGGCGCGGGGCGGGCTACCTCATCAAGCCGGGGGAGTAGCGTCCGTGCTCGGAGGCGCGAGGCGGCCGTGGTCGCTGCGAACGCGGTTGGTGGTTTCGGCGGTTGCGCTGATCGCGGTCGTCGCGACCGTGATCGGGGCGGTGACGACCATTGCCTTCCGGTCGTACCTGTACGACCAGGCCGATGAACAGCTCCGTGTCGTCGCGGACCGGGTGTCGGGGCCGCCGGTCGCCGGACCTTCCGCGTTCCGCCCGCCCGATGTGGCCCGTCCGAAGGAACCACTGTCGTTCCTCCAGGGCCCCGGGACCCCGATAGGAACCCTCGGCGCGGTCCTCGTGGCCGGCGAGTTGACGGCGGCCGGACATTCGACGGAGGCCGTGGACAGCGGTCCGTACGAGCGGAACGTCCGGATCGCCGAGCTCGACGGGGCACAGCGCTCCGCCCTCGCCGCAGTCCCCCACGACGGTCGCCCGCACACCGTGGACATGCCCGGTGGGCTCGGCTCCTACCGGGTCGAGTCCACCGTCGGCGTCCACGGCGAATTCCTCATCGGCATTCCGCTCACCGAGGTGGAGGACGCCCTCTCGACCCTCGTCCTCGTCGAACTCAGCCTCACCGGGGCCGGACTCGTCGCGGCCTCGCTCGCCGGAACCGTGCTCGTGGGAGTCGCCCTGCGTCCGCTCCGACGGGTCGCCGCCACCGCCCGCCAGGTCACCGGGCTTCCGCTGCACAGCGGGGAGGTGGCGCTCCACCAGCGGGTTCCGGAGGCGGAGGCCGACCCGCGCACCGAGGTCGGCCAGGTCGGTGCGGCCCTCAACCGGATGCTCGACCACGTCCACTCGGCACTGGACGCACGTCAGCAGAGCGAGACCCGGGTCCGACAGTTCGTCGCGGACGCCAGCCATGAACTCCGCACCCCGCTCGCCTCGATCCGCGGCTATGCGGAGCTCACCCGGCGCGGTCGCGAGGAGTGCGGCCCCGACACCCGGCACGCGCTCGGCCGGATCGAGTCCGAGGCGACCCGGATGACGGGACTGGTCGAGGACCTGCTGCTCCTCGCCCGGCTCGATGCCGGTCGTCCCCTTTCGTACGGGGCCACGGAGGTGGTCCCGCTCGTCGTGGACGCCGTCAGTGATGCCCGGGTCGCCGGCCCCGACCACCATTGGCTCCTCGAACTGCCCGCGGACGGACCGGTCGTACCCGCCGACGGTGCTCGGCTCCAACAGGTCCTGGTCAACCTCCTCGCCAACGCCCGCACCCACACCCCGCCCGGCACCAAGGTCACCGCGCGGGTGCGCACGGAGGGTTCGACGGCGGTCGTCGAGGTGGAGGACGACGGTCCGGGCATCCCGCCCGAGCTGCTGCCCGCCGTCTTCGAGCGCTTCGCACGCGGCGACGCCTCCCGCTCCCGGAACGCCGGTTCCACCGGCCTCGGCCTCGCCATCGTCCGGGCGGTCGTGCTCGCCCACGGCGGGGAGGTGGACGTCGAAAGCGCCCCGGGACGCACGGTGTTCACCGTCCGGCTGCCCATGGCCCGGGGCTGACCGGAGCGCCGGCCGACGGGAGCGCGCACGACCGCCCGGCCACGGGTGTGCCCGTGCGGCTGACCGTGCGATCCCGCCCCGGGGCCACCCGCCGGGGTTCACGGGCGGAACCCACCGGCAGTGCCCCGCGGCGGGACTCACAGGCGGGGCACAGCCTCATCACACAGCCGTGACAGCGGCCCCGGCGAGTGTCGAGGGCATGCGAACTCCAATGATCGCGGGGCCCGCGTCCACGGCCTCCGGAAGGCCCGATGCCCTTCCCGCCCGGGAGCACCTGCCGGTGGACGTCGCCGGACGGCCCGTCCTGGACGTGGTGATTCCCGTCTACAACGAGGAGAAGGACCTGGAGCCGTGCGTGCGCCGGCTCCACGAGCACCTCCTCAGGACCTTTCCGTACGGCTTCCGCATCACGGTCGCCGACAACGCCTCCACCGACACCACCCCCGCCGTTGCCGAGGCCCTCGCCGCCGAAGTGCCCGAAGTGCGCTCCGTGCGGCTGGAGCAGAAGGGGCGCGGCCGGGCGCTGCGGACGGTGTGGTCGGCCTCGGACGCCCCCGTCCTGGCCTACATGGACGTGGACCTGTCCACCGATCTCAACGCGCTGCTCCCCTTGGTCGCCCCCCTGATCTCCGGTCATTCGGACCTGGCGATCGGCTCCCGGCTCTCCCGCTCCTCGCGGGTGGTGCGGGGGCCGAAGCGGGAGTTCATCTCGCGTGCGTACAACCTGATCCTGCGTTCCTCGCTCGCCGCCCGGTTCTCCGACGCCCAGTGCGGCTTCAAGGCGATACGGCGTGAGGTCGCCGAGCGGCTCCTGCCGATGGTGGAGGACACCGGCTGGTTCTTCGACACCGAGATGCTGGTCCTCGCCGAGCGGGCCGGGCTGCGCATCCACGAGGTGCCGGTCGACTGGGTCGACGATCCCGACTCGACCGTGCATATCGTGCGGACCGCCACGGACGACCTGAAGGGCGTCTGGCGGGTGGGGCGGGCCCTCGCGACCGGTTCGCTGCCGCTCGACCGACTCGCCCGGCCCTTTGGGGACGACCCCCGGGACCGCGAGCTGAGCGGGGTGCCGGGCGGGCTGGCCCGCCAACTCGTCGGCTTCTGTGCGGTCGGAGCCCTGTCCACGCTCTTCTACCTCGCGCTGTACTCGGCCTTCCGGCTCGGCCTGGGGCCGCAACTCGCCAATGCATCGGCCCTGTTGCTCTCCGCGATCGCCAACACGGCGGCGAACCGGCGGCTCACCTTCGGCGTGCGCGGCCGGGACCGGGCCGTCCGCCACCAGGCGCAGGGGCTCGTGGTCTTCGCCATCGGGCTCGCCCTGACCAGTGGTTCGCTCGCCGCCCTCGGCGCGGCCACCGGTGATCCGGCGCATTCGACCGAGCTCGCCGTCCTGATCGTCGCCAACCTCGCCGCGACCGTCCTGCGCTTCCTCCTCTTCCGACTCTGGGTCTTCCCCGAGCGGCCGACCTCAAGGAACGACGAACGATGACCACCTCGCCCACCACGCCCCCGGCCCACGCCGGACCCGGAAGCGGTCGGTTCGCCCGACTGTGGCGCGGGCGCACCGAGGACGCCACCTGGGTGCGGCCCGCCTTCCTGGGCCTGCTCGTCGCCACCGGACTGCTCTACCTGTGGAACCTGAGCGCCTCCGGCTACGCCAACTCCTTCTACTCGGCCGCCGTGCAGGCGGGCAGCGAGAGCTGGAAGGCCTTCTTCTTCGGCTCCCTCGACGCTGCCAATGCCATCACCGTCGACAAGCCGCCGGCCGCGCTCTGGCCGATGGCCCTCTCCGTCCGTCTCTTCGGACTGGGGTCCTGGCAGATCCTCCTGCCCGAGGTCCTGATGGGCGTGGGCACGGTCGCCGTGCTCTACGCGGCCGTGCGCCGCCGCTTCGGCGCGGGCGCGGGGCTGATCGCCGGCGCGGTCCTCGCGCTGACGCCGGTCGCCGCGCTGATGTTCCGCTTCAACAACCCGGACGCCCTGCTCGCGCTGCTGATGACGGTCGCCGTGTACTGCGTGCTGCGTGCCCTGGAGCAGGAGCGGGGCAGCGCACGGTGGCTGGTGTGGGCGGGGGTGGCCTTCGGGTTCGCCTTCCTGGCGAAGACCCTGCAGGCCTTCCTGATCCTTCCGCCGCTCGCGCTCGTGTACGCGGTGTGTGCGCCCGGCGGTCCGGGCCGGCGGCTCGGCCGGCTTTCCCTGGGCGGGCTCGCGATGGTGGTCTCGGCGGGATGGTGGGTGGCCCTGGTCGAGCTGTGGCCGGAGTCTTCCCGTCCGTACGTCGGGGGCTCGCAGAACAACAGCTTCTTGGAGCTGACCTTCGGCTACAACGGACTCGGCCGCATCAACGGCAACGAGGTCGGGAGCGTCGGTGGCGGGGGGCGCGGCGGTCCCGGTGGGGTGGCCGAGAACCTGCCGGCCGGCATGGACCTGCCCGCTCGCGGCGGAGGCGGTCCCGGTGGTGGCTGGGGAGAGACCGGCATCGGCCGGATGTTCGGCGACGCGGTGGGCGGTCAGATCTCCTGGCTGCTGCCGGCCGCGCTGATCCTGCTGGTCGCGGGGCTCGTCATCACCTGGAGGGCGCCGCGGACCGACACGGCGCGCTCCGCGTTCCTGGTGTGGGGCGGCGCGCTGCTCATGACGCTCGCCGTGTTCAGCTTCATGGCCGGCATCTTCCACGAGTACTACACGGTGGCCCTGGCCCCGTACCTGGCGGCGCTGATCGGCATGGGTGCGGCCGTGTTGTGGGAGGAGCGGACGCACCGGCTGGCCCCGGTGGTGCTCGCGGTGACGGTGGCGGTGACGGCCTGGTGGGCCTGGACGCTGCTCGGCCGTACGCCGGACTGGCTGCCGTGGCTGCGGTGGGTGGTTCTGGTGGCGGGCGCCGTTGCCGCTCTCGGCCTGCTGCTCGTGGGTCGGATCGACCGGCGGTGGGGGCTCGGGTTCGCGGGACTCGGCCTGGTGGCGGGGCTCGCGGCTCCCTTCGCGTACACCGTGGAAACGGTGAACACCGCCCACCAGGGCTCGATCGTGACGGCGGGTCCGGCGGGCGGCGCCCAAGGGGGTCGGGGCCCGGGGGCCGGTCGGCCCTTCGGCGGCGCCGGGATGATGCCCCCGGGCGGCCAGGGCCAGGGCGGCCAGGGCGGTCAGCTGCCCGGCGGCCAGGGCGGTCAGCTTCCGGGCGGCCAGGGCCAGTTGCCCGGTGGTCAGGGGGGTCAGCTTCCGGGCGGTCAGCTGCCCGGTGGTCAGGGCCAGGGACGCGGTGTGCCCGGTGGCAATCCGCCCCAGGGCCTTCCCCCGGGCATGCGGCAGGGACTGCGGCAGGGTGCGGCGCGGGGCGCCGGTCCCGGAGGGGGCGGCATGGGCGGGCTGCTCAACGGAGCCCGTGTCGACGAGGAGGCGGAGAGCGCCCTCCTCGCGGACGCCGACGACTACACCTGGGTCGCGGCCACGGTCGGCGCGCAGAACGCCGCCAGCTACCAGTTGGCCACCGAGAAGCCCGTGATGGCGATCGGCGGGTTCAACGGCAGCGACCCGTCTCCGACGCTCGACCAGTTCAAGCAGTACGTCGCCGAGGGGAAGATCCACTACTTCATCGGTGGCGGAGGGGGAGTCGGCGGCGGTCGCGGCGGCAACTCGGAGATCTCCACCTGGGTCTCGGAGACCTTCGAAGAGGTCACCTTCGGCAGCTCCACCTTCTATGACCTGACGTCCCGGAAGTAATTCCCATACGGCGTACGAGAGATTCTTGTACGGTGTACGAGACCTGGTCCCGTACGCCGTACAAGGAGGTCTGCCGTGACGGCGCCGACCACAGCGACCGCCCCGACCGCCACTCGCAGCCACCCGCAGCGCTGGCTGATCCTCGGCGTCATCTGCCTCGCCCAACTCACCGTGCTGCTCGACAACACCGTCCTCGGCGTCGCCATCCCCTCGCTGACCTCCGAGCTCCACGCGTCCACCACCGACATCCAGTGGATGATCAACGCGTACTCGCTGGTCCAGTCGGGCCTGCTGCTCAGCGCGGGCAACGCCGCCGACCGCTACGGCCGCAAGAAGCTCCTCGCCGTCGGCCTCGCGCTCTTCGGCCTCGGCTCGCTCGCCGCCGGCCTCGCCGCCTCCACGACCCAGTTGATCGCCGCCCGTGCGGGGATGGGAGTCGGCGGCGCACTCCTGATAACCACGACCCTCGCCGTCGTCATGCAGATCTTCGACGACTCCGAGCGGGTCAGGGCCATTGCGCTCTGGTCCACGGTCGCCTCGCTGGGCTTCGCCAGCGGGCCGCTGATCGGTGGGGTGATCCTCGACCACTTCTGGTGGGGAATGATCTTCCTCATCAACATTCCGGTCGCGGTCGTCGCCCTCGTCGCCGTCCTCAGGCTCGTGCCGGAGTCCAAGAGCAGCCGGGGCGAGCGCCCCGACCTGCTCGGTGCGCTGCTCTCCACCCTCGGCATGACCGCCCTGGTGTACGCGATCATCACCGGCCCCGAACACGGCTGGCTCTCCCTCCGGGTCCTGCTCCCGGCGGCCGTCGGACTGCTCGGCCTCGGCGCCTTCGCCCGCTGGGAGCTGCACACCCCCCACCCCATGCTCGACATGCGCTTCTTCCGCAACCAGAAGTTCGTCGGCGCCGTCAGCGGTTCGATCCTGGTCGTCTTCGGCATGGGCGGCTCGCTCTTCCTGCTCACCCAGCACCTGCAGTTCGTCCTCGGCTACGGGCCGCTCGAAGCCGGTCTCCGGATGGCGCCGCTCGCCCTGACGGTCGTCGCCCTCAACCTGAGCGGCATCGGACCGAAGGTCGTCATCGGACTGGGCGTCCCGCGCACCGTGGCCCTCGGCATGCCCCTCGTCGCCGCGGGGCTCGCCTCGATCGCACTGCTCGGCGGCGGCACGGACGGCGGTTACGGGGGCGTGCTGCTCGGCCTGGTCCTGATGGGCGGCGGCATCGCCGTCTCCAATCCCGCGATGGCCAGTGCGCTCATGAGCGCGATCCCGCCGGAGAAGGCGGGCGTGGGTGCCGGGATCAACGGCACCCTGGCCGAGTTCGGCAACGGCCTGGGCGTCGCCGTCCTCGGGGCCGTGCTCAACGCCCGCTTCGCCGCCCTCGTCGCCGTCACCGCGACTTCCTTGCCGGCGGCCCTCGCAGCGGCCGGGGGAGCGGCGGAGCGGGCGGAGATCTCCGAGGCCTTCGCCTCCGGGCTCCGCACCAGTCAGGCGGTCGGTGCGCTCGCCGTCTTCGCCGGTGGCTTGCTCGCGGCGGTCCTGCTCCGACGGGCCGAGCGCAGGGAGAAGGCGAGGGGCCCCGAGCGGCCGGTCGCTGCCTAGCATGGTGACGAACCGCTGACAGACGGAGGAACGCGATGGTCAAGGCAGCCGATCGGGCCAAGGACCCGGCGCGTTCCAGCGTCTGGCTGGAGAACCGGGCCGCCCGCAGCGGCGGTGGTCCGGCCGGGCTCGACCGGGACCGGATCGTCGCCGCTTCGATCCGGATCCTCGACGAGGAGGGCCTGGGCAAGCTGTCGATGCGCAAGCTCGCCGCCGAGCTGGGGGTCACCGCGATGTCCTTGTACTGGTACGTGGACACCAAGGACGACATCCTCGAGTACGCCATGGACAGCGTCTACGGGGAGATCGACCTCGCGGCGGTCGACGCCGCCGAGGACTGGCGGGCCCGGATCCGGGTGTTGGCCCTGGAGTACCGGAGGATGCTGGTCCGCCACGCGTGGATGTCGCCGAGCGCCGGTCAGTACCTCAACATCGGTCCGCAGGCGATCGCCGTCGGACACAAGATCCACGACACGATCAGGGAGACCGGCCTCTCCCTGGAACGGCGGCCGAGCGCGATGTCGGCGGTGTTCCAGTTCGTCTACGGCTACGGGACGTTGGAGTCCCGGTTCGGCCGGCGTGCCGCGGAGGCCGGGATGTCACAGGACGAGTTCTACGTGGACTCGGTGAAGGCGTTCCGGGACGAGCCGGGCTTCGGGGAGCGGATCGAGGGCCTGCGGGAGGTCCTCGACGAGCGGACCTCGCACGGCAGCCTCAGCGTCGTCTGGGACCGCGACTTCTCCTACGCCCTGGACGTCCTCGTCGCCGGCATCGAGGTCATGGTGGCGCGCGAGGCCGCGGAGCGGCAGACGTGACGGAGCGGCGGGCCGTCCCCTGCCCGCCGCTCCGTTCCCGACCCGGTCGCGCCTCCGCTCGAAGCGCGACCGGGAGCTTCTCACTCGCCCGCCGTCGCCGCCTCCACCGAGGCCGGCTCTCCTTCGGCGGCCTTCGCCGCGTTGGACTTCAGCGCGACCTCCTTGATGAAGAGCGTCACCACGAAGGCGAGCAGCGCGAACGGCGCCGAGTAGAGGAAGACGTCGGCGACGCCGTGCCCGTACGCGTCCTCCATGACCGTGCGGATCGGGGCCGGCAGCTTGTCCATGTCGGGGATGCCGCCGCCGGCGCCACCACCGCCGAGGGCGCCCGCGGCCTTCGGACCGAGCTCGGTCAGGCCCTCCTGGACGTAGGTCGTGACCCGGTGGGCCATGACCGCCCCGAGCGCCGAGACGCCGACCGCGCCGCCCAGCGAGCGGAAGAAGGTGACGACGGAGGAGGCGGCGCCGAGGTCGGCGGGGGCCACCTGGTTCTGGGTGCAGAGCACCAGGTTCTGCATCATCATGCCGAGGCCGAGGCCGAGGACCGCCATGAAGAGCGCGATGTGCCAGTACTCCGTGTCGTAGCGGATCGTGCCGAGCAGACCGAGGCCGCCGGCGGCGAGGGCGCCACCGGTGACCAGCCACGCCTTCCACCTGCCGGTCTTGGTGATGATGAGGCCGGAGACCGTGGAGGAGACGAAGAGGCCCGCGATCATCGGGATGGTGAGGACGCCGGACATGGTCGGCGACTCGTTCCGGGCCAGCTGGAAGTACTGGCTGAAGAAGACCGTGCCGGCGAACATCGCGACGCCCACGAAGAGCGAGGCGAGCGAGGCCAGGGAGATGGTCCGGTTGCGGAACAGCCGGAGCGGGATGATCGGCTCGCTCGCCTTCGACTCGACGAGCACGAAGACCGCGCCGAGCAGCACCGCGCCGATGACCATGACGGCCGTCTGCCAGGACATCCAGTCGTACTTGTCGCCCGCGAAGGTGACCCAGATGAGCAGCAGGGAGACGGCGGCGCTGATGAAGAAGGCGCCGGCCCAGTCGACCTTGACCCGGCGCTTCACCACGGGGAGCTTCAGGGTCTTCTGCAGGACGATCAGCGCGATGATCGCGAAGGGCACGCCGACGTAGAAGCACCAGCGCCAGCCGAGCCAGTCGGTGTCGGTGATGACGCCGCCGAGCAGCGGGCCGCCGACGGTGGCGACGGCGAAGGTCGCGCCGAGGTAGCCGCTGTAGCGGCCCCGCTCGCGGGGGGAGATCATCGCGGCCAGGATGATCTGGGAGAGGGCGGTCAGACCGCCGACGCCGATGCCCTGGACGACCCGGCAGGCGATGAGCATGCCGGTGCTCTGCGAGAGGCCGGCGACGACCGAGCCGGCGACGTAGACGATCAGGGCTATCTGGACGAGCAGCTTCTTGGAGACGAGGTCGGCGAGCTTGCCCCAGAGCGGGGTGGTCGCGGTCATCGCCAGGAGGGCGGCGGTCACCACCCAGGTGTAGGCGGACTGCCCGCCGCCGAGGTCGGTGATGATCTGGGGGAGGGCGTTGGAAACGATCGTCGAGGACAGGATGGCGACGAACATGCCGAGCAGCAGCCCGGACAGCGCCTCCATGATCTGCCGGTGGGTCATCGGAGCGGTGTCGCCGCCTCCGCCGTCGGCGAGGCCGTCCCGCACACCGGTGTCGGGCGTGGTCGTAGCCATGGACTTCCTTTGTTCTCAAGCGTGGTGGGCCCGACAGTCCCCGAAGGAGTCGCGG
Source organism: Streptomyces sp. NPDC058877 (assembly GCF_042742855.1). Classification (NCBI taxonomy): domain Bacteria; kingdom Bacillati; phylum Actinomycetota; class Actinomycetes; order Kitasatosporales; family Streptomycetaceae; genus Streptomyces; species Streptomyces sp. NPDC058877. The sequence goes on from NZ_JBHYMF010000063.1 coordinate 31,668, forward strand.
AGGCGGGCGAGCAGGTGGGTGAGGAGTTCGACGTCGTCGTCGGACCACTCCGCGAGGTGACGGGAGAAGGCTTCGGTCACTCGGCGGTCGAGTTCGCCGAGCATCGCGTGGCCTGACTCCGTGAGCCGCAGGATGCGGGAGCGCTTGTCGTCCGGGTCGGGCAGCCGCTCGATCCAGCCGTGCTCCACGGTGTGGGCCACGTGGCGGCTGCACACGGACAGGTCGACCGCCATGTGCTCGGCGAGCCGGCTCATGCGCATGTCGCCGTGGTGCTTGACCAGGGCGAGCACGGCCGCCGGGCCGCCCTGGCATTCGACGGGCAGTGCGCGGGCGAGGCCGCGCTTCACGGCTCCGATCGCGCTCACCGAACGGGCGAGGTCCTCGTACCGGCTCCGCGTCTCCATCGGGCACCCCCGCTCATCTTGTTGCTTAGGGCAACCATAGAGATGGTTGGTTGCTCCAGGCAAACTAAATCGGTCAAACGGCGCTAAAGAATCGGCAAAGGAGAGCGGGGCGACCGGGGGGTTGGGGGCCGCGCCCCGCTTTCGCTAGGGTCCGGGCCATGGCACACAACCCCCAAGCACCGTACGGCCAGGGCCAGAGCCCCCAGGGGCCCGAGGACTACGACCCGGCCGGCAGTACCCAGATGTTCCGCGCCTTCGTCGACGAAGGCACCCGGCAGCGACAGGAGTCGCAGGTCGCAGCCGCGAAGAGCGGCCCGCGCGTCGGCCTGATCGCAGGCGTCGTCGCGGTGGTCGTCGTCCTGGCGGCCGTCGCCTGGCTGGCGCTGGGCTGACCGCTCCGCATCCCGAGGCCGACGGGCCGGCTCCGCACCCCGCGGAGCCGGCCCGCCCCTTTTCTCCGGCCCGCGGGGGGCAAGGGCACCGGCCCCTCACCCCCGCATCCGCCCCCGTACGCGCCGATGAGGGGGCGCTCACTGCCAGGCGACGGTGACCTTGCGGGTCTCCACCCGCATTCCGAGCGGCACGCGCCAGGAGTCCACGCACACCGTGTAGGTGTGGGTGCGCGCGGCCCCGGCCGCGATCGGCGCCGGTAGCGGCTGCTGGGTGGTGACGGTCGCCCAATCGGTCCCGAGGGCGCCGATGACGTGCGTGGCGAAGGTGACCGTTCCCGAAGTGGCCGTGGACCCACCGGTGTTGCGGAAGGTCACGGTGACCCGCTCGCACCACCGCCGGTCACCGTCGGCGAGGACGGGGGAGGAGACGGTGAGCACGGCGGGCCCGGGCGCGGTCGTCGGCGTGGGTGACGGCGTGGGCGTGCCGGGGGGCGTGGGCCCGGGCGTGACGGAGGGAGTGCGGGACGGGGCACGGGAAGGGGTGCCGCCGCCGGTGCTCGGAGCCGTGCTCCCGGTCCCGCGGCCGGGGCTCCCGGGCGCCGCCGTCGGGCCGCTGCCGGTGGCGGTACCCGCACCGGATTCCGCGCCCGGGTCCGTGCGGGAGGACACCCGGGGCGTGGAGGTCCCGGAAGGGACCGGAGCTGCACCGTCCGTCGACGGTGACGCCCCTGGAGGCGCGGGTGACGGGAAGGAGGTGCTGGAGGTGAGGGCGGGCGCCGTGGGGCTCTCCAGGGGGACCAGGACGACCGCGCCCGACGGGCCGGCCGCGCCCTTGGGGGGATGGGCTGCGCCCACGGCCGCGTACCCCTCGCCGTCCCCGCCACCGCCGCACGCGGTCAGCGCCCCGCCGAGGCAGAGCGCCACCGCCACCAGTCCCGGCTTCTTTCGCCTCATGCGACCCAGTCTGACTGACGGATCGTCAGCCAGATGGGTTTTCGAGGAAGTCAGTCGGAGATCAGGCCCTCGCGCAGCTGGGCGAGGGTGCGGGTGAGCAGTCGTGAGACGTGCATCTGGGAGATGCCCACCTCTTCGCCGATCTGTGACTGCGTCATGTTGGCGAAGAAGCGGAGCATGATGATCTGCCGTTCCCTGGGCGGCAGTTTGGCGAGGAGCGGCTTGAGGGACTCGCGGTACTCGACCCCTTCGAGCGCCGAGTCCTCGTAGCCGAGGCGGTCCGCGAGCGATCCCTCGCCGCCGTCGTCCTCGGGCGAGGGCGAGTCCAGGGAGGAGGCGGTGTACGCATTGCCGACGGCCAGTCCGTCGACCACGTCCTCCTCCGACACCCCCAGTGCGGCGGCGAGTTCGGGAACGGTGGGCGAGCGGTCGAGCCGCTGGGCGAGCTCGTCGCTGGCCTTCGTGAGGGCGAGCCGCAGCTCCTGCAGTCGGCGCGGGACGCGCACCGACCACGAGGTGTCGCGGAAGAAGCGCTTGATCTCGCCGACCACCGTCGGCATCGCGAACGTCGGGAATTCCACGCCGCGTTCGCAGTCGAAGCGGTCAATCGCCTTGATCAGGCCGATGGTTCCGACCTGGACGATGTCCTCCATGGGCTCGTTGCGGGAGCGGAAGCGGGCCGCCGCGTACCGCACGAGGGGGAGGTTGAGTTCGATGAGGGTGTCGCGGACGTAGGTGCGCTCGGGACTGTCGGCGGCGGCACCCTCGGCGTCGAGCGCGCGCAGTCGCAGGAACAACGAGCGGGACAGAGTGCGGGTGTCGAGCGATCCGGACGTGACGACCATCGGCGGAGGGGCGGTCCCGTCGGTCTCCGCGGTATCGGTCGCGGTCGACGCCGTCGTCTGCGTGGGCACGGGAACGGGCGTGAGCGTGAGCACCTTCGAGCTGCCCAGTTCTGTGGACATGCCACCCCCTTGAGGTCGCGGACGGTCGCGGTGGCCGCGCCCGTCTGAGGAACGCAGCCTCCACCTGAATACCGGCGGTGGGGCTGCGGCAAACTCGGTTCCAGCAGAATGTCACATGTCGGCAACACGCTGTAGCGACTTGTCGACACAGAGGAAGCGCATATCTGCAGGAAGCAAGGGGTGTACGGGATCTGAGGCGCCGTAGGACTGCTCCGAAGGGGTCTACCCGTTCTGGTTACGCTTCGATCCTATTTGCGGATCTCAGGCGTGCGAAACTGCGGGCGAGGAGCCTTGACACGTGCATCTGTGAGACGCCGAGCTCCTGACTGATCTGAGACTGGGTCAAGTTGCTGTAGTAGCGCAGCATCAGGATCCGTTGCTCGCGCTCGGGAAGCTGCACCAGCAGGTGCCGCACGAGGTCGCGGTGCTCGACCCCGGCCAGGGCGGGGTCTTCGTAGCCGAGCCGGTCGAGCAGCCCGGGCAGCCCGTCGCCCTCCTGAGCGGCCTCCAGGGAGGTGGCGTGGTACGAGCGCCCGGCCTCGATGCAGGCGAGCACCTCGTCCTCGCCGATCCGCAGCCGCTCGGCGATCTCGGCGGTCGTGGGGGAGCGGCCGTGGGCGGTCGTGAGGTCCTCGGTGGCGCCGTTCACCTGGACCCAGAGTTCGTGCAGCCGGCGCGGCACGTGCACGGTCCGGACGTTGTCGCGGAAGTACCGCTTGATCTCGCCCACGACCGTCGGCATGGCGAAGGTCGGGAACTGCACGCCCCGCTCCGGGTCGAAGCGGTCGATGGCATTGATCAGGCCGATGGTTCCGACCTGGACGACGTCCTCCATGGGCTCGTTGCGGGAGCGGAAGCGGGCCGCCGCGTACCGCACCAGCGGCAGGTTCGCCTCGATGAGCGCCCCGCGCACCCGGTGGTGCTCGGGGCTTCCCGGTTCGAGGTCCTTGAGTTGGCCGAAGAGGACTTGGGTGAGGGCCCGGGTGTCGGCGCCCCGGCTGCTCTGCGGGCGGGCGCGAGGGGCGTCCACGGCCCCGCCCGCCTCGTGCTGGGGCGGGACCTGAGGTGCTGTACTGGCCGGCACGTTCACGCCACCCCTTCGCCTGGTCTTGCTGGTCGACCGGGTCAACTACGGTCAACTCATCCGTCAAAAGCGGTCATAGCATCACAAGACATGTCCACTGTGTGCAAGCACCGCATAGTGACGTGTTGAGGGCATGATGGTCGAAAAAGTGGAGGCCAGAAGCCCGTGAGGCCCCCCACCGGAGCGGCGGGGGGCCTCACGCGTGAAAGTCCTAGAAGGCGTAGTCCGCGATCACCCAGGTGGAGAACTCGCGCCACTGGGCGACGCCCGCCTGGTGCGCGGGGTGGTCCAGGTAGCGCTGGAGCGCGTCGGTGTCCTCCACGGCCGAGTTGATCGCGAAGTCGTACGCGATCGGCCGGTCGGTGATGTTCCAGTCGCACTCCCAGAACTTCAGCTCCGGGATCTGCCCGCCGAGGGCACGGAACGCCTCGGCACCGGCGACCACGCGCGGCTCGTCGCGCGAGACGCCGTCATTGAGCTTGAAGAGGACGAGATGGCGGATCACGGAGGGCTCCTAGTTGATGAGTTCGGTCATGAACTCGCCGACACCCTGGGCGGCGCTGGAAATGCCCTCGAACCCTACCTGCACCAGATCGGCGGCCCGGGCGGGGGAGTTGATGATCGTGTACAGCACAAAGACCACGACCGCGTACAGCGCGATCTTCTTCGCTTGCGCCACTGCCCAGCCCTCCCCGGTTCCCCCGCCGTACGACCGCGCCACTCTAACCGAGCCTTTATGGACCAAGGGCCCGTCGATCGGGGCCTTTCGCCGCCCCCCAGAAGGGTGACGGGCCCGCAGTATGGATGTCGAGCCCAGCGGATCTGGCAGGAATCCACCGGGCTCCTGGAACCGGCCCGCACTGCGGGGTCCGCGCCGCGCACTTTCCCCCTGACTGCGGCGTGGACCGGTAGGTCCGGTTCTCATCGGGGGGAGCGGTTTGTCCCCCCGATGCCGCTCCCCCCGTCCCACGGAGGAGGCCCCGGCCGCGCCCCGAGCGCGGACCGGGGC
>NZ_JBHYMF010000064.1:0-36084 GCF_042742855.1 Streptomyces sp. NPDC058877
TCGAGCTTGATGCCGTCCTCGACGAGCTGCCCCAGCACGTGCTCCACGACGAACTCGCGGATGTCGGGCGCGAGCAGCGACTCCAGGTCGATGTCCGAGGCGTGCTGCGAGGAGACGACGACCGTGTCGAGACGGACGGCCTTGTCGCCGTCGTACTCGATGGTGACCTGGGTCTTGCCGTCGGGACGCAGGTACGGGATGGTCCCGTTCTTGCGGACCTCGGTGAGCCGGCGGGAGAGCCGGTGCGCGAGGTGGATCGGCAGCGGCATCAGCTCGGGGGTCTCGTCCGACGCGTAGCCGAACATCAGGCCCTGGTCGCCGGCGCCCTGCTTGTCCAGCTCGTCGCCCTCATCCCTCCGGGAGGCACCCTCGACGCGCTTCTCGTACGCGGTGTCCACGCCCTGTGCGATGTCCGGGGACTGCGATCCGATGGACACCGACACGCCGCAGGAGGCGCCGTCGAAGCCCTTCTTCGAGGAGTCGTAGCCGATCTCGAGGATCGCCTCGCGCACCAGCTGCGCGATCGGAGCGTAGGCGGTGGTGGTGACCTCGCCGGCGATGTGGACCTGGCCGGTGGTGATCAGCGTCTCGACGGCCACGCGGGCCTCCGGGTCCTGGGCGAGGAGCGCGTCCAGGACGGTGTCGCTGATCCGGTCGGCGATCTTGTCGGGGTGTCCCTCGGTCACGGACTCCGAGGTGAACAGACGTCTGGTCGCGGTGCGGGTCATGTCAGGCAGCCTTCACAAGGTTCGTCTCGGCCTCGCGGGCGGTGCGCACCCCGAGGAGGGAGCGGTACAGGAGCAGCGCGGCGACACCCGCGGTGGCGTAGAGCAGGCTCATGCCGACGGCGGGGACGAAGGCCCCGAGCGTGACGCACAGGGCGGCGACGAGCAGGCCGACGCGCGCGTTGAGGGCGTAGGCGGCCATGTACTTGGTGCGGGCCTCGGGGTCGATGAGGTCGGCCAGCAGGGCCTGGCGCACCGGGACGCTGGCGATCTCGCCGACGGTGAGCAGCACGGCGGCGGCGATCAGCACCCAGCCGGAGTTGCTGACGGCCCAGATCATGTAGCCGACGACGAAGACGGTGATCCCGCCGTACAGCCGGGTGCGTTCGCCGATCCGCTCGAGGAGGGTCTTGGCTGCGAGGATGAGGGCGACGACCAGCGCGGCGTTCACCGCGCGCAGGACGCCGAGGATCGCCGTGCCGTCGACGTCGAGGCCGAAGGACCCGACGGTGAGGAGGGTCTGGCGGGGGAACTCGTCGGCGAGCCGGACGGCGATGTAGTAGCCGATCTGCATCTCGACGGCCGCGATCAGCGCGGCGGCGGCCAGCTGCCGCAGGAAGACCCGGTCACGGGCGACGGCGAGATAGCCGCGGACCATCGCGGCCGGGCCGGACGCGCCTGGGGCACCGGTGCCGGGTGCGGTCTCGCTGATCCACCGCCACATCACCGTCGTGGTCAGCAGGCAGAGTACGGCGGCGCCGGTCAGCAGCTGGAGGAAGTGCCCGTCGTACAGGAAGCCTCCGAGGAGCGCGCCGACGGTGAAGGCCAGGTTGATGGACCAGTAGTTGATCGTGTAGACGAGCGGTCGGTTCTCGGGGGTGGAGACGTCCACCATCATCGCGTCGGCCGCCGGGGTGGCCAGCTGCGAACAGCAGGTGTTCAGCAGGAACAGTCCGAAGGTCGCGGGTCCCGAGCTCCACCAGGGCGAGTTGGCGAGGGCGAGGAGAGCGAAGGTGAGGGTGGCGCCGAGTTCGCCGGCCACCATGACCGGGCGTCTGCCGTGGACGTCGGCCAGGTGGCCGCCGAGGAAGTTGGCCGCGATGCCCGCCGCCGCCACGCAGACCATGAGGGCACCCGCCACGGCGGCGCCGTACAGGCTCGCGAGGTGGATGACGAGCAGCGGCATCAGCATGACCGAGAGGAGCCGCTGGACGAAGCCGACGCCGAGGCGGAGGCGGATGTTGGGGTGCAGGGAGCGCAGGGTGAGGGCGGGCCGCGTGTCGTCCGTCGCCTTCTCCGCCTCCGTCGTGCTCATCGCAGGCTCCGCGGCGGGCGGATGTCGTCGGCGAGCCGGCCGCCCTTGCCCCAGTGGTCGGGGGCCACATCCCTGATGATCACGGTGACGGCTTCGTCTGGGCAGCCGGAGACCCGGGTGACGACATCGGTGATGCCGGCCACGAGGTCTCTGCGGCTCTCTCGGTCGTTGCCCTGCCACCAGTTGACGGTGATCACCGGCATGTCAGCGGTCCTTTTCTGCAGAAGACGGCGAAGAGCGCGGAATACGTTTCCAGGGTGCGGGGCACAGGCGCGGCGGCTCGAGAATCTCCCGCTGTCGACGGGTCGGCAAGCGGCGGCCGGGCAAGCGGCACGACTTGAACAAGTCGTCGATTTTCCCGGACCCTTTTTCCGTGGTCGCAAACGTCGAGTTGGTGAAGTCGCGACGCAATTCCAGGATGCCTTGCCGTCGATTTCCGGCCGTGGTGTGATCAGCGCCGTCCTGCCCGGCTGGTCCCGTCCGATCGCAGCCGGGTGTTCTCCCGTGACGGGACGGCCTGGCGCGCCCGACGCCCGCGCGGCCCCGCCCGTCACGGGAGCCCTGGACTCCCGACCCGCTCGGAAGGAATGCTGGTGTCCCTCTTCGACCTACGCAGGATCGGCGGCAGGATCGGCGCGGAGGTGATGGGCGTCGACCTCTCCACCGAGCTGTCGGACGCCGTCTTCCGGCAGATCCACGACGCGTTCCTGGAGCACAAGGTCCTGTTCTTCCGTGACCAGGACATCACCGACGCCCACCAGCTCGCCTTCGCCGCGAGGTTCGGCCCGCTCACCGCCCCGCACCCGATGATGCGGACGATCGACGGCACCCCTCAGGTGATCCCGGTCGACGGGGAGGACCAACGCGCCGACCACTGGCACACCGACATCAGCTTCACCACCGCCCCGTCGCTGGGCACGAGCCTGCGCAGCGTGGTGCTGCCGCCCTACGGCGGGGACACGATGGTCGCGAACGCGGCCGCCGGGTACCGGGACCTGCCGGCGGAGCTGCGCGCGGTAGCGGACGGTCTGTGGGCCGTGCACACCAATCACGCGGAGCAGCCGCGGCTCGGAACCGAGCGCGGCGAGAAGGTCAGGGAGGCGTTCCTGGCCCGCCGGTTCGAGGCCGCGCACCCGGTGGTGCGGGTGCACCCGGAGTCGGGTGAACCGAGCCTGTTCCTCGGCGGTTTCGCGCAGTGGCTGGTCGGGATGACCCCGCGCGAGTCACGGCCGATCATCGACGTGCTGCAGTCGTACGTGCGGCGCCCGGAGAACACCGCGCGGTGGTCCTGGCGTCCCGGCGACGTGCTGATCTTCGACAACCGCAGCACCCAGCACTACGCGGTCAACGACTACGACCGCCATCAGCGGGTGCTGCACCGGGTGTCCGTCGACGGCGACGTGCCGGTCGGTCTCGACGGCAAGCGCAGCTACGCTCTGCGGGAGGGCGAGTGAGCACCGCGCCCGAGGAGTTCGCTGCGCGGCTGCGTCGCCGGGAGCCGCTGGTCGGCTACTGGATCGCCCTGGACAACCCTGCCGGGACCGAGCGGATCGCCGGTCTCGGCTACGACTACATCGGAGTCGACGGCCAGCACGGCGTGCTGCACCAGCCCGGCTGGCAGTCGGCGATGCTGGCGATCGACGCCCGTGGCCGGTCCGCCGGGGCCATCCGGGTGCCGTCGCCCGACCCGGTCGCGATCGGCGTCGCCCTGGACACCGGCGCGCGCGCCGTGATCGTCCCCATGGTGGAGACCGCCGAGCAGACCAGGACCGTGGTCCGGGCCTGCCGGCACCATCCGGCGGGCACCCGCAGTCTGGGTGGTCCGGTCCGGGCCGAGGTGCGGCTCGGGTCGGTGCCCGCCGAGATCGACGAGCAGGTCGCCTGCATCGTGATGATCGAGACGGCGGCCGCGCTGGACGATCTGGAGGCCATCTGCGCCACCGAGGGCCTGGACGCGGTGTACGTCGGTCCCGCCGACCTGTCGGCGGCGCTCGGCGCGCGCTTCTTCGGCGACCCGGCGGCGGCGGACGCGCTGGAGGCGGCGCTGGTGCGGATCAAGGACGCTGCCCGCCGCAACGGCATCGCCTGCGGCATCCACGTCCTGGACGGCGAGAACGCCGCGAAGCGGCTCGCCGAGGGGTTCACCTTCGCCACCGTCTCCAGCGACATCACCCACCTTCAGCAGGCCGCCGCCGCGCATCTGGCCGCGGCCCGCGGCCTCGGCACGGCCTGACCGCACGTCCGGAGAGGGGAAACCGTGACGACAGAGCTCAGCACGCGGGCGTCGGCCGGGTCGGTGGACGACCTGGTCGGACGGACGCCGCTGCTCGACGTGCCGCTGCCCGGACTCGGCGCGTCGGTGCGGCTGCTGGCCAAACTGGAGATGACCAACCCGCTGTCCAGCGTGAAGGACCGGGCCGCGCTGTTCATGATGCGGGCGGCAGAGGAGGCCGGGCTGCTGCCGCCGACCGGCGGCACCGTCATCGAGTGCTCGTCGGGCAGCACCGGCATCTCGCTGGCCGCGCTGTGCGCCCGGCGCGGGCACCGCTGCGTCATCGTGATGCCCGACAACGCCACCGAGGAACGGCGCCTGATCCTGCGCGAGCTGGGCGCCGAGGTGCACCTCGTGCCGGCCGGGGACGGGCTGATGGCCGCCTGGGCGTACGCCGAGGAGCTGCAGCGGACCGTGCCCGGCTCGTGGGTGCCGCACCAGGACCGCAACCCGGCCAATCCGGCGGCGCACTACGCGACCACCGGGCCGGAGATCTGGCGGGCCCTCGGCGACCGGATCGACATGCTGGTGTGCGGGGTCGGCACCGGCGGCACCCTCACCGGCACCGCCCGCTATCTCAAGGAACGCACCGGGCTGCACGTGGTGGCCGTCGAGCCGGCCCGCAGCGCCGTGCTGTCCGGCGGCGAGGCCGGACCGCACGGCATTCCCGGCATCGGCGCCGGATACGTCTCCGAGATCACCGACCTGTCCCTGGTGGACGAGGTCGTCGCCGTCGCCGACGAGGCGGCCGCGGCGACCACCCGGGAGGTCACCCGCGCCACCGGCGTGCCCGTCGGAGTCTCCTCCGGGGCCGCCGCCTGGGCCGCCCGCACCGTGACCGCCCACTCCCGCTGGGCGGGCGCGACGGTCGTCACCGTCTTCCCCGACAGCGGGGAGCGCTACCTGTCGACGGCCCGCTGATCCGTCGTCTCCTCACGAAAGACAGGCAGACATGTGTCGGATCTTCGGTTACTTCAACGCGGCGGCGACGCCGCACGAGATGCGCGCCGTCGCCGCCCTCCAGCGGCATGGTGGCCCCGACGCCACCCGGACCGCGCGGGCCCCCGGCTGGGGCCTCGGCAGCAACCGGCTCGCCGTCGTCGACCTGGACGGCGGGGAGCAGCCCTACGGCCGAGGCGGCCGAGTGCGGGTCGTGTTCAACGGCGAGATCTACAACCACGAGGAGCTGCGGGCCCGCCTGGTGGCGCGGGGCCACGACGTCCCCGACCGCTGTGACGGCTCGGTGCTGCCGGCGCTGTACCTGGAGTACGGCGAGGAGTTGACCGACCACCTCGACGGCATGTACGCGCTGGCGCTGGTCGACGAGCGCGGCCCGGTGCCGCGGCTGCTGCTGGCCACCGACCACATAGGGATGAAGCCGCTGTACCTGCGGTGGGACGCGGCGGAGCGTTCCCTGCGCTTCTCCTCCGAACTGCCCGCGCTGTTGGGCTTCGGCGGGACCGGCGCCCGGGTGCGGGAGTCGGCGCTCGACGCGTACCTGGTGACCAGGACGCCGTTCGGCACGCGGACCGTGTACGAGGACGTGGACGTCCTGCCGCCGGGCACCACCTGGGTGTGCGAGCTCGGTGGCACCCCGCGGGTGCGTCGGCGGCCCGCCGACGTGGCCGAGGGACCGGTCCCGGACGGCTTCACCGCGGCCCGACGGGTGCGCAGGACGCTGCGCACGGAGGTGGGTCGGCTGCTCGTCGCCGACGTGCCGGTGGCCCTGATCACCTCCGGTGGTCTGGACTCGAGCCTGGTGACGGCGCTCGCCTCCGAGCGGGGGCCGGTGGACACCTTCAACATCGCCTACCGGGGAGCGTGGCCGTTCGACGAGCGGCGCTTCGCGCGGGAGGTCGCCGAGCGGGCCGGGGCGGCACACCACCAGGTGGAGATCGATCCGGCGGACTTCCCCGCGCTCCTGCGGGACACGGTGTGGCATCTGGGCCAGCCGAACGCCGACCCGATCGCGCTGAGCACGTACGCGCTGTTCCGGGCGGTGCGCGAGGCCGGATTCACGGTGGCGCTGACCGGTGACGCCGCCGACGAGGTGTTCGGCGGGTACGAGCGGATGCGGGTGGCGGCCGAGCGGTCCGCGGCGGGCGAGGAGTGGTCGGCGGGGTATCTGGACGCGCTGTCCGCCGCCCCGGTCGCGCTGCGGGCGCGCCTGTACACCGACGACTACCGGGCCCACGTCGCAGCCGATCCGGCGCTGCCCGCCGCCGTCGTGGCCGACCTGGTTCACGGCCCCGGCACGGTCCTGGACCGGATCACCCGGTTCGAACTGGAGCAGCGTCTGCCCGCCTACCACCTGCGCCGGGTCGACCACCTGAGCATGGCTTCCTCGGTCGAGGCACGGGTGCCGTTCTGCCAGCGGTCGGTGATCGCGCTCGGCTCGGCGCTCGCGGACCACCAGCGGATCCAGGGCGGACAGGTCAAACGGACACTGTACGCGGCGGCGGGGGGGCTGCTGCCGGAGCGTGTCCTCAGCCGTCCGAAGCAACCGTTCACGCTGCCGGTGACGGCGATGCTGCGGCCGGGCACCTCGCTGTGGGAACTCGCCCGGGACCTGCTGGCGACCGGTCGGCTCGGGGAGCGCGGCCAGGTGGACGGCGCGGCGGTCGAGGCGCTCTTCACGGCGCAGGCCGAGCGGCCGGACGACGGCGCCGCGCTCGCGCTGTGGGCGCTGCTCGCCTACGAGGTGTGGCACGAGCAGTTCCGCCGTCCGGTGGCCCTCCCCGAGATCGCGCCGGTGGCGCCGGACGGGCCGCGGACACTGGCGGTGGCGGCGTGATCGGCCATCTCGCGTACGCGGCGGGCAGCCCCTGCCCGACTTTCGTGCTGGACGCCGGACGGTTGCCGCAGGACGACGAGGCGCTGCTCGCGCACCTCGCCGAGGCCCGCCGCTACCTGGTGTCGGCCGGCGGCGCGCATGTGCTGAAGATCGCGCTGGTGGAGCCGTCCGCGCACCCCATGTTCGATCTCGACTACCGGTTCGTGCAGGCGCTGCCCGGCGCCCCCGACCGGTTCGACCTGCGGGGTTCGTGCGGTCATTCGATCCTGTCGGCGGTGGTGGCCGCGGCCCGTTCGGGAATGCTGCCGCGGCTGGTGCCGGGGGCGCGGATCCGTGTCCAGGTGCTCAACAACGGCGACAGCGTGGTGTGCGAGGTCGACCGGGTGGAGCGGGACGGGGCCGCTTTCACGGTCACCTTCGTGCAGTCGGCGCCGGTGCCGTTCGGCGAGCTGCTGCCCGCCGGGACGCCCCGTATGCCTCTGGTGGTGGGCACCGACCGGACCGAGGTGTCGCTGGTCGCGAGCGCCAACGCGTACGCCTTCGTGGACGCCCGCGACCTCGGGGTGCCCGACCAGGCGGCGCTGTTCGGAGCGGGCGACGAACTCCTGGGCCGACTGGAGGCGTTGCGGGAGATCGCGGCCGACCGGCTGGGCTGGGCCAAGGACGGGGCCTTCCCGAAGATCGCGGCGGTGCTGCCCTCCGAGGACGGCGGGATCGCGGCCCGGGCCGTGACGGTGCCCGGCTGGCATCCGTCGATCGCGCTGACCGGGGTGGTGTGCCTGGGGACGGCCGTACGGATCCCGGGCACCGTGCCGTGGCGGATCGCCCGCGAGAACGGGGCAGACACCGGGCTGTTGGAGATCGCGACGACGGGCGGCCGGACGGCCGTCACGGCGGTCACGGCGGCGCCCGGCGCGGCCGACGGCGAGGGCGCCCTGCTGTGGGCGACCGTCGCACGCAAGAGCGTCACCTTCCAGGGTTCGTTCGTTCTGACACCCCTGAGCCATCTGCAATTCGAGGAGGTCGCCCAATGCCTGGCGTTGTCGGGGGCGGCATGAGACCGCTGTTGACGGCCGAGCTGCGCGCCCGGTTGTCCGAATCCGCCGACACGACCGATCCGGCGGGTGAGCCGGACCGTCAGGTGCTGGCCCAGCTGCGTGCGAGCGGCCTGCTCGGCACGGCCGTGCCGGTCCGGCACGGTGGTGCGGGCGGGGACGCGGCGGCGGTCAACCGGGTCGTCGCGGAGATCGCCGCCGTCAATCCGTCGGTGGCGATCGTCGCGTTCCAGCATTTCGCCGTAAGTGCCAGGATCTCCGAGTGGGGCACCGAGGAGCAGCGGGAACGCTGGCTTCCGGGGCTCGCCGACGGAAGTGTGCTGGCGGCTTCGGCGTGGAGCGAGACGGGTGCGGGGGCGGCGAAACGGAACCTGTCGAGCACCGGGACACGGCTCGCCGACGGGCGGTGGCGACTGGACGGCGCGAAGGCCTTCGCGACCGGCGCCGGGGTGGCCGACGCCTATCTGGTGCTGGTGCGGACGGCCGCCGAGGCGCCGTCGGTGGCACCGGGCGGGTACGGATCAGACGGGCAGACCTTCTTCCTGGTCGGTGCGGACACCCCGGGTGTGGTCCCGGAAATCGGTTTCGGTCTCGCCGGCATGCGTGGTTCGGCGACCGGTCTGGTCGCACTGGACAACTGCGTGGTCGCGGACGCCGACCGGCTCGGGCCGGCCGGCGGGGCCGCCTCGGTGATCGCGGGTGTGCGGGAGTCGGGCGCCAGCCTGGGTGCGGTGTCGGTGGGCATCGCCCAGGGCGCGTTCGACCTGGCCGTACGGCACGCGGAACACCACGGGCTGCTCGCGCTTCCGACCGTGCGGCACCGGCTGGTGGATCTGGCGACCCGCCTTGAGGCGGCGCGGGCCGTGGTGGACCGGGCGGGGGCGCGTACCTCGGCCGATCCGGGTCTGACGACGCTGCACAGCAAGCTGCACGCGAGCGTGGCGGCCGAGGAGATCTGCCTCGACGTGGCGCGGATGCTCGGCTCGGCCGGGTACCGCGACGGCGCGCGGATCGTGCGGCTCCTCGCCGACGCGCGGGGCATCGCGTTCATGGGTCCGACCAACGACCTGTGCCGGGACCTGGTGGCGGCGTCGTGGACGGGCTGAGAGCGGTGCCCGACCTCGTAATCAGCGGTCGCAGGCTGGTGACGCCGGACGGGGTGCGCGCGGGCCATGTGCTGATCACCGGTGGGCGGATCACCGCCGTGACCGGCGTCGACACCGCGCCGGCGCACGTCGAGCGGATCGACGCGGGCGACCACTACGTGCTGCCCGGCCTCATCGACTCCCATGTGCACTTCCGCACGCCGGGTCTGACGTACAAGGAGGACTGGGAGCACGGCAGCCGGGCGGCGGTCCGCGGCGGTGTCACCACCGTGATGGACATGCCGAACACGGTGCCGCCGACGCTCGACCCGGCCGCGGTGGCCGAGAAGGCCCGGCTGGTGGCGGGCCGTTCACTGGTGGACATGCGTTTCCACATCGGGCTCGACCCGGCCAGGCCCGAGCTGCTGGCGGAGCTCGATCCGGCGGTGGCGACGAGCGCGAAGGTGTTCATGGCGGGCCATCACACGGCGCCGACGGTGGTGCGCGACCCGGTGGTGCTGGAGCGGGCGTTCGCCGCGGCCGCCGAGGGCGGGGTGCAGCTGGTCCTGCACGCCGAGGACGACGACCTGTTCGCGCTGCTCGACGCCTGGTGGGGCGATCCGGGCAGCTATCTGGAGTACGAGCGGCGCCGCCCGCGCACCGGCGGCATCGTCGCCGTCGCCAAGGTCATCGAACTGGCCCGGCGGTACGGCACCGCCGCGCACATCCTGCACCTGTCGAGCGCCGAGGAGGCCGACCTGGTGTGCGCGGCGCGGGCCGCCGGGTACCCGGTGACCTTCGAGGTCACCGGCCACCACCTGTCGTTCACGGACCAGGACACCCGCAGGCTGGGGGCGCGCACCCGGCTCTCGCCCTCGATCCGTGGCCAGCTGGACCAGGACCGGCTGTGGCGGGCGCTGGTCGAGGGACACACCACGACGCTGGGCAGCGACCACGCGCCGCACACCGTCGAGGACAAGACCCGCTCGGTCGCCGACTCGCCGCCGGGGCT
Organism: Streptomyces sp. NPDC058877; assembly: GCF_042742855.1. Taxonomy (NCBI): domain Bacteria; kingdom Bacillati; phylum Actinomycetota; class Actinomycetes; order Kitasatosporales; family Streptomycetaceae; genus Streptomyces; species Streptomyces sp. NPDC058877. The sequence goes on from NZ_JBHYMF010000064.1 coordinate 10,259, forward strand.
GCCCGGCGTGCAGGAGCTGGCGGTCGCCGTGTGGACAGGGATGCGCCGCCGCCGTCCCGACGAGGATCCGGACGTGGCGGTGACCCGCCTGGTGCGGCATCTGTCGCAGCTGCCCGCCGAGTTGTTCCGGCTGCCAGGCAAGGGACGGATCACGCCGGGCGCCGACGCCGACCTGGTGATCTTCGCACCGGACACGCCGTGGATGCTCTCGGCGCACGACGTGGAGAGCAAGTGCGGCTGGTCGGCCTACGAGGGCTGGACGTTCACCGGCCGCGTCGAACGCACCCTGCGGGCCGGGCGGACCGTGTGGGACGCCGCGTCGGGGACGTTCGGCGCATACGACGGCCGACTGCTCGGGGCGGCCCCGGCCTTCGGGGACACGGGCCCCGGGGACACGGACCTCCGGTCCGCGACGACCTGGGACACGACACCGACGGCGGCGTTCGCCGCACGGAAGGGATGACATGATCAGAAAACGGTCCGTGGTGGTGGCGGGCAGCGGGATCGGAGGACTCGCGGCGGCCGCGGGCATGGCCGCGCGCGGCCTCGACGTGACCGTCGTCGAACGGGCGGGACGGATCGGCGCCAAGGGCTCGGGGCTCGTTCTGTACCCGAACGGGGTGCGCGCGATCGACGCGCTGAGTGAACGTCTCGGGGCCCGGATCCGCGACGTCGGCCACGTCACCCGGCGCGACGAGGTGCGGATCGTGATGGAGGCGGACGGCACGGTGCTCGCCGAGGAGCAGATCGGCACGTCGGCGGCAGCGCTGGGCTCCCCGCAGATCCCGGTGCTGCGCACGGCGTTGCACCGGGCCCTGCTCGACGAGGCGCTCTCCGCCGGCGCCGCCGTCCGCCTCGCCACCGCGGTGACGGACTACATCACCGGCCCCGATCAGGTCACCGCCGTCCTCTCGGACAGGCACACCATCGACTGCGACGCGCTGATCGCCGCCGACGGCATCCGTTCGACGGTCCGGGCCCAGATGCTGGGCGACGGGCCGCCGCGCTACCGCGGCTACACCTCGGTGCGCGGCCGGACCAGCGGCTCGGCGCTCGGCGCGCGCGGGCACGTGGTCAACGGCCGGGGCATCCAGCTGTTCGTCGCCCCGGTGGGCGGCGACACCCTGTACTGGACCGCCAAGATCACCGCGCCGCCGGGGGTGTGGCCCGCGCTGGGACCGGACGGGGCCCGGGCGGCGCTGATCGAGGCCATGGACGGCTGGTACCCACCGGTCGTCGACCTGGTGCGCGAGGCCGTTCCCGAGGACGTCGTCGTCACCGACATCCACGACCGCGACCCGGTCGACACCTGGGTCGACGGCCGGGTGGCGCTGCTCGGCGACGCCGCCCACCCGATGGTCCCGGCCCTCGGCCAGGGCGCCAACATGGCCCTCGAGGACGCGCTGGTGCTGGCCGAGGCGCTGGCCTCGGCCGCCGAGGTGCCCGACGCGCTCGCCGGCTACGCCCGCGAGCGCGCGCCGCGCGCCGGGGCCGTCGTCCTCGCCTCCCGCCGTCAGGGCTCCCTCGACCAGGGCGCCGACCGGGCGGCCGAAGAACGCCGCAACGCCCATGTCCGTTCCGCCGGCCGCAAGGACCTGGCACTCACCGACGTCCTGGGCTGGCAGCCCGGCGACCGGGGCCCCCAACGGCCCGCCGGGCCGTCCTCTCCGATGACCACCCTCCGTCCGAAGAAAGGGCCTTCCGCCATGTCGGCACCGCACATCGTCCTGATCAGCGGATCGCTGCGCCAGGGATCCACCTGTGACCGGGTGGCCGACTGGTGCGCGGAGCGCTGCGCCGAGCAGGGCGCCTCCGCGCGGGTGTTCACCGGCGCGGAGATCGACTTTCCGGCGTACCGGCCGGGGCTCGGCACCTCGCACGCGGCGGTGGCCGGGTTCCTCGGCGAGCTGCGGGCCGCCGACGGGGTCGTCCTGGTGTCGCCGACGTACCACGCCACCCTCTCGGGACTGCTGAAGAACGCCCTCGACTACGTCAACGACATCGACGGCCCGGTGCCTTACCTGGAGGGGCGGCCGATCGGCACGGTCGCGGTCGGGGCGGCGGCGCAGGGTGCGGTCTCGACGCTGACGACGCTGCGCACCATCGGGCACGCGCTGCGGGGCTGGCCGACGCCGGTGGGGGTGGCCGTCGACCGGGTGCCGGCGGCCGACACCACCGGTGAGGAGCCCGCGCCGGACACGGCGCGGCTGCTGCAGATGGTGTCCCAGGTGGTGTGGCTGGGCAGCATGCGGGCCGCCGAACGGAAGACGGTCCTGGGGGCCGTCGCCTGAGTGCGACAGGCGGGTGGGGACTTCCCGGGCGGGAGCCGGCCGGGAGCGGCGAGGAAGCCGCGGAGAAACACAGAGAAGCGCAGAGAGAAGGAGAGGGTTCGATGTCGTCGTCCCCCGAGTCCGCCGTGTCCGGCGGGTTCCGCCCGTTTCCCGCCCTGCTGGGGCCGGTCTGGCGTGACGCCAACGTCCGGTCGGGGCCGTCCCTGGACAGCCCCGTGATCCGGCTGCTGCTGCCGGACGCGGCCGTCGGTTACGAGGCCGAGGGCTGGTCGCCCGGTGACGAGGTGGTGGAGGACCAGCACCGGGACGGGGTGATCACGAGCGCGATCTGGTTCAGGCTCGCGATCGGTGGCTGGTCCAGCGCGGTCAACTTCGAGCCGGAGACGGTCGCGGTGGTCCTGGCCGACGCCGCACCCTCCCCGAGCGGGAGCCAGGCTCCCTGACGGGGGGGCCGGGTGCGGCGGCGCCACGGACCGCGCGACGTCGTCAGCCGGCCGGTGCTCAGGCGAAGGTGATGCGCTGGCCGCCGCCGACGCCCTGGGAGTCGCCGAGGCCGACCTGGCAGGCGGTGACAGCGCAGTCGACCGTGCCGGACGGGGTGCCCTCGGCGCCCTTCACGGCCTGGAAGACCTTGTGCACGGTGAACTGGGCGCTGAGGTTGCCCTGGGCGTCCGCGGTGATGTCGACCACGGTCGACGGGTCACAGCCGTAGTCGCCGGAGACGGCGATCTCGCACTGGGCGACGTGGTAGAGGGCGCCCGGGGTCAGGCCGGTGCCGTTGACGGTCACCGTGGCGCCGTCCGCGAGGCCGCCGGCCGGGGTCACCGAGACCACCGGGGCCGCGGCCATCGCGGCGGGCTGGAAGGCGACGGCCAGGCCGGTGGCGAGGGCGGCGGTGGCGCCGACGCGAGCGATGAGGCCGAGCGTGTTCTTGACGGTCATGCGGAAACTCCAGAAGGTGAAAGAAGGGGAAGCGGCCGCTCCTCTTCCGGGCGGCCATCAACGAATTTAGTGATCTTGAGGGGCCCTTACATCTTCGAGGTTGCTTCATACAACTCACCCAAAAAGGAACATACTTGAGCGATACGGCTACGCGACGGCAGTCATCGTCGCGCCGGAGGCCCAGCCACGCAGCCGCACCCGGTCGGGCTTTCCGCTTCCGGTCCGCGGCAGCTGCGGCATCACGCGGACCGCTCGCGGACGGGCGTGCGGGGGGAGCGTGCGGCGGCACGCCGCAGCGACCCGGGCGGCCACCGCCCGGTGGTCGGGATCCGCGCTCTCCACGAACGCCCAGACGGTGTCGCCCCGGTCGCCGCAGTCACCGCCGCCCCGGACGCCCACGACCGCCGCGTCGAGGACCCCTGCCGCGGCGCGTACCGCGTCCTCGACGACGGTGGGGGCCACGGTCTCGCCGTGCACCAGCAGCACTTCCTTGATCCGGCCGCGGACGGTGAGCCAACCGTCGGCCGTGACCGCACCGGTATCGCCCGTGCGCAACCAGCCGTCGGCGGTGAACACGGTGCGGTCGAGGCCGCCGGTGGCCGGATCGAGGTAGCCGAGCATCAGGCTCGGGCTCGCCACCTGGATCTCCCGGTCGGGACCGCCGAGCCGGGCCCCGACGCCGTCCAGGAGCCGCCCGACGGTGCCGGGGCGCAGGTCGCCCGGGGCGTTGAGGGCGACGTTCGGGCCGGCCTCGCTGAGGCCGTAGCCGTCGTGCAGGGGCGCCCCGGTGACGGCGAGGAAGTCGGCGTACAGGGCGGGTGTCAACACGTCGCCGCCGCAGCCGCGGATCCGCAGGCCCGCGAGCAGCAGGGCCGCCTTCGGGTCCCGGGCGGCCTCGGCGGCGAGCATCCGGTACATGGCGGGCACCCCGTCCAGCGAGGTGATGCCCTCGGTCGCGAGCCGGGCCAGGGTGGTCCGCAGGTGGAAGCCCGACTCCGCGTACAGGTGGGCGCCGGTGGCCCGCCACACCCGCAGCACGCTGTAGCCGTAGGCGTGCCGCAGCGGCAGCGGGAGCAGCAGCCGGTCGGCGTCGGTGACTCGCATGCGGGCGGCGGTGGCCCGCCCCTGGTGGACGAGGGCGGCGGCGGGGACGGCCACCGCCTTGGGGTCGCCCGAACTGCCCGAGGTCCAGAAGACGGCGGCGACCGGGTCCGGGACGTCGAGCGGCCGGGCGGCCCCGGCGACGACGACGGGCACCCCCGAGCCGGTGGCGCGGATCCGGGCCGCCGGGGCGATGTGCCGGGCCGGGGCCGTACCGTCGAGCAGCAGTGGGGCCCCGGCCGTCTCGGCGGCGAGCGCGGCGACGACCGCGGCGAGCGGATGGTCGCAGGCGAGCGCGACCGCCCGCCCGGGCCCCGCCCCGGCGGCGGCGAGCCCCCGGACGGCCTCGTCGACCAGCCGGGCGAGCCGGCCGGCGGGGATGGCTTCGCCGTCGACGGTCAGGCGGGGGAACGGGCGGGAGGCCTGGCGCGGGGCGGGTCGGGTGGAGTGGTCGGCGGCCGGGCCGGGAACCCGGGCGACCGGCTGTCCGGTGGTCGCGGTGGCGGAGCCGCCGGGGACCGGGGCGGGGGTTCCGGTGCCGGCCGGTCCGGGGCGGGGGGTCATGCCGCCGCTCCGGACGACGGGGGCTCGGGGGTCACAGGATCGGCGAAGAGCCGGCGGACGCCCACGGGGACGTCGGCGTCGTGGACGGGGACCGTGATGACGGTGATCCGGCCCGCGGTGTGCGCGTCGGCCGCGGCGGCGAGCGCGGCGGTGAGTTCCGCCGGCGTCGTGCAACGCACCGCGTCGCCGCCGAGGGCGCGGACGGCGGCGTCGGCGTGGGAGGGGGCGGTGAAGCGTGTGAGGGCGTCGGGGGCCCGCTCCTCGGCGCGGGCGAACCGGGGCCAGCCGTAGCCGCGGTTGTCCAGGACGAGGACGGTGAGGCCGAGTTTCAGCTCGGCCGCGGTGGGCAGCGCGGTGAGCCCCATCTCGAACGCGCCGTCGCCGCACACCAGAACCGTCCTGCGGGCCGGATCGGCGACGGCCGCGCCGACGGCGGCCGGGAGCCCGAAGCCGACCATGGTCTGCTCGCCGGGCGTGACGACCCGGGCCCCGTCGCCGACGGAGACCACCGGCCAGTGGTAGCCCCACATGTCGTGCAGCCCGTTCTCCTGGACGAGGGTGGCGTCGCGGCCCACCGACTCCTGGAGCAGCCGCAGCGCCTCGGGCACGGTCAGGGCCCCGTCCGTGTCGGCGGGCACGCCGCGGGCCCGCATCTCCGCCCGTACGGCGGCGATCTCGGCCCGGCGGGCAGCCGCGGCGGCTGTCTCCGGGGCCTGCGCCCCAAGGGCGTCGGCGAGCTGGCCCGCGACCACGGCGGCGTCGCCGAGCAGGGCGGCCTCGGGTTCCAGGGCGGACAGGAACACGGCCGGGTCCACGTCGACGTGGACGAGCGTCTTGTCGTCGAGCCCGTCCCAGCCCATCCGGGCGGTCTCCTCCAGGCGGGATCCGATCGCGAGGACGACATCGGCCTCGGCGAGCAGCCGGTCCGCCGGTGGCGTGGTGTAGAGGCCCACCAGGCCGCAGGCGAGGGGGTGTTCCTCGTCGAGGACCCCCCGCCCGGCGGCGGTGGTGAAGACCGGCGCGCCGAGCAGTTCGGCCAGGCGCCGCACGGCGGCGCCCGCGCCTGCGGGCTTGCAGCCGCCGCCCACGACGACGACGGGAAGGCGTGCGGCGGCGAGCAGCGCGGCGGCGCGGCGGACCTCCTCCGCGTCGGCGGCGAAGCGCAGGCGGCGCACCGGCGGAGCGGGGCGGCGCTCGGGCGCCGGCGCGCGCAGCACCTCGTCGGCGATCTCGACCAGGACCACGCCGGGGGCGCCGTTGACGGCGAGGTGGACGGCGCGGCGCAACGCCCAGGTCAGCTGACGGGGGTCCTCCACCAGAAAGGTCCACTTGGCCAGCGGGGCGGCCATGGCGGCCTGGTCGGTGTGCTGGAACGCGCCCCGGCCGATGCCGAGCGCGGGTACGCGGGTGGTGACGACGACGACCGGGGCGCCCAGCGAACCCGCTTCGAGCAGGCCGGTGAGGGCATTGGCGAAGCTCGGGCCGGAGTTGACGGCGAGGACGACGGGCCGTTCGGAGACGGCGGCGTGACCGATCGCAGCGCAGGCGCCCGCGCGCTGGTCGCGGACCCCGACGACGCGCAGGCCGGGCACGGCCCCGGCGGCGTCCATCAGACCGGGTTCGTCGGACGGCAGGCCGACGACGAGATCGCATCCGGCGTCCGCGAGGGTCCTGGCGACGACGTGCCAGGGATGGTTCTCGGTGCTCACGCTCACGGGGCGGCTCCTCATCGGTTCGGTGGAACGGGGCACGCGTACGGGGCGCGGGCCCAGGTGCGGGGATGTCGCGGTGGCCGGAAGCGCGGGCGGTCAGGGCTCTGTGCGGATCCGGGACCGGGGACCGGTACCGGGGCCGGCGGGCGGGCCCGCCTCGGCGGACAGCAGCAGGGGGCGGCCGGACACGGTGCCGTGGCGGCGGACGTTCCCGGCCAGCGGGCCGTAGCCGCCGAAGGGGCGGTTGCCGTCCTCGGCGTCGAAGGTGACGCGCTCCTCGCAGACCACGCTGGTCGCGATGCGCGACCTCCCGGCGAAGGCCGGTTCGCCGAACACCGAGGCGTACATGCCGCGGGCGGTCTCCTCGGCGGAGCCCAGCCAGCGGGCGACCTGGTCGGGCGCGTCGTACGCCATGGTGAGGACGACGGGGGAGAAGAACTCCGGCGGGTGGAAGTCCTCCTGCCACGGCAAGTGCAGCAGCGTCGGCTCGACGGTGTGCCGGGCGAGGTCGGTCCGGCCGCCGCGGACGGTGAACTCGCGGTGCGCGTCGAGGAAGGCGGCGGCGTCTTCGACGGCGTCCGGGTAGACCAACGGGGCGACCCGGGTAGAGGGGTCGCGCCGGTCGCCGACCCGGATGCCGGCCAGCGCGTCGGCGAGCCGCGGCACCAGCGCGCGGACCTGCGAGCGGTGGACGAGGACGAGGTCGGTGCACAGGCAGTCCTGGCCCGAGTTGTACAGCCGGGCGTCGAGCACGGCGCGGCACACGGCGTCGGGGTCGGCGTGGGGCCCGACGACCACCGGGTTGGGCCCGGAGCCGAAGGAGAGCAGCAGGGTCCCGGCCGGAAGCCGGGCGGCGACGGCCGCCCCGTTCTCCGGGCGGCCGGTGAAGACGACGGCGTCGGAGCGGGCGCAGTCGGCGAGGAACTCCCGCTGGGTGCAGGGGGTCATGACGATCCGTCCTGCGCCGAGCCGGCGCAGTGGCGGACCGAGGATCTCGTGGACGGCGAGCGCGGCGCGGGCGACCCGGGCCGAGGGGCGCAGCCGAATCTCGTCCGTGTAGAGCGAGGGGACGACACCGAACAGCACGTAGGAGTAGAGCAGGTTGTTCGACGGGAGGAAGGTGGCGAGGCGGGCGAGCCTCCGGGGGGAATTGCGGAACAGTTCCCAGGGGGCGCCCGCCAGCGCTCTCACGGAGCGCATAATTTCGTCGGCGGCTGCCTGCGCGGTGGCGACTTCGGTGAGTACCGTGAGCAATTCGGCGCGGTTTCGCAGAAGAACGTCGACGAGTTTCGGAACGACGTCACCCGCAGCGGCGTGAACCGGCTCGGGGGAATCTTCCGTTCGACCGTGGTGCCGCGGCGCGAGTGTGTCCACGCTCGCCTCGATGACGCCGCCGTACATGCGATCACCCCTTCGCAACCACCCTGAGCTCAGGGTTTGCTCACCGAAGCGTCTCGCAGGCGGCTGCGCCGTCGCATCTCGGTTCGTGCTGCGTTCAGCCGTGTTCAATCGTGGAGAGGGTCACCAAGCATTCTCGGAGAAGGACGTCACAGCTTTGGCAAGTAGCATCTCGGACTACGCCGGAACTCCCCCGTACCGGCGCCGGAATCCGGTCCGTCAGAGATGAGGAGGGGTGCTGTGAATACCAGAGAATTCCGTTCCACAGCATTCCTTTCACTGTCGGTACCGGATTCCGGGACCCGCCTGGGGGCAGGCCGCGGCCGACAGCGGCCCGCCACGGGCTCCCGGACGCTCCGGCCCGACCGCCGGACCCGATTTCCCAAGGACGGGAGGCACCTATGACCCCGCACGGGCAGCTCACCGTCAGACGCCCGACCGACGTCTCGCCGGACAGCCTGGTCCGCCTGATGCGCACCCACGAGAAGAGTCTCACCGGCGTGGCCACGTACACCCGTGAGGACGCCCTTCGCGCTGCCGGGCACCCCGGCTACGAGGAGAACAGCTGGTGCCTGACCGGCCCCGGCGACGAAGTGATCGCCTGGGCGGCCCTGACCCCGCGCGGCAACGAGCTCGACGCGGTGCTGACCGCGCTGCCCGGCCGGCACGGCGTGAGCGCGGCCCGCACCTTGCTGTGCCTGCTGCTGGACCGGGCCGACGCGCTCGCGGTGGAGAACGGCAGGCCGTACTCCGTCACCGTCGGCGACGTGCTGCGGGGCGACGAGGTGGTCCCGACGGTGCTGAAGGAGGCGGGTTTCGTCCGCGACGCCACGACCGGCCAGTACGACATCGACCTGACGGCGGACGCGCTGCCGATGGTGCTGCCCGACGGCGGTGCGGTGCGCGCGGCCGACCTCGACGACCCCGGCGAGCTCGCGGCCCTGCACGCACTGCACCGGCGCTGCTCGGCCAAGGGCCCAAAAACCGAGGACGCGGCGGTCTACGCCGCGGCACTGCGCAGGTCGCGGGACGCCGGTGGAGCGGCGCTGCTCCTTGAGGTGTCCGGTCGTCCGGCCGGCCACGTCCTGACGACCGGATCCGGGAACGAGGGCCGGGTCCTGGAGGTCGCGGTTGCCCCGGCCTTCCGCGGGCTCGGCGTCGGACTCGCCCTGCTGACCGCCGGGTTCGCCGAACTGCGCGCCCGTGGCGCCGTACGCGCCCTGACCACGCTGGAGACGGGCGACGTGCACAGGGCCGAGGCGTTCGTGCCCGTCTTCGCCGTGACGGGCGCACGGTCGCTCACCCGTTTCCGACTGGGCCCTGCCTGATCCGCTCGGGCTCCGGTGGCCGCCCCTGCGGCCTCCGGATGCCCCACCACGGCGAGGGACGCACTCCCGACCGAGTCCGTCCCGATGTCTGACACGACGATACCGACCCGCCCCCGCGCCGGAAGACGTCTGTCGGGACTCGGCGCTTCTTCGTGAAGTCGCCGCCCCGCCGGATGGCGACGGCCCCGTGCCGACTCACCGACCAGGCCCAGAACGGAGCCCCTGACATGACTCCCACCGGCGCACCCAAGCGGCTGCTGATGGTGATGCCCTACAGCCAGTTCGTCCGCAAGGCCGCCGAGGCGGGCTTCGAGGTCTGGGCGATCTGGGACCCCTCGCTGCGCGAGCGGGAGTACCTCGACGAGGTCGCCGAGCACGCGCGGGAGCTGCTGCTCACCGACTTCTCGGATGAGGAGGGGCTGCGCACCCTGATCGCCACGACGGTCCGCGCGCACGGCATCGGCCACGTGCTGCACCTCGGCGCGGAGGAGACGATGCCCCCGGCCTACGCCGAGGCCGAGGCGCTCGGCGTCTCGCCCAACCCGGCGGCCGCGATCGGGGTGCTCAACGACAAGGCGGCGATGCGCGAACTGCTCGCCGGGTACGGTCTCTCGGCGGTGCGCTCCGCATCCGTCGCGACCGCCGACGACGTGTCCGGCGCGCTGGCCGGTCTGCCGCTGCCCGTGGTGGTGAAGCCCGCCCGTGCCTCCGGCAGCCGGGGCGTCGCACTGATCCGCGACGCGGCCGACCTCGACGAGTGGACGGAGCGGGTCACCGCGGCCGGGCTGCCCGGACCGTACCTGATCGAGGAGTACCTGCAGGGGCCCGAGTTCAGCGTGGAGACCCTCTCCGCCGACGGGGTGCACCACGTCATCGGCATCACCGCCAAGCACACCACGGGCGCGCCGTACTTCGTGGAGACCTCGCACGTCCACCCGGCGCCGCTGGCCGACGCCGAACGGACCGCGATCCACGCGGTCGTCATCGGCCTGCTCGACCTGGCCGGCTACCGCTTCGGCCCGGCGCACACCGAGGTCATCCTCACCGACCGGGGTCCGCGCGTCGTCGAGTCGCAGACCCGGCTGGGCGGCGACCGCATTCCGCTGCTCATCGAGACCGCCTCCGACTACGACATCGAGGCCGCGATTTTCCGGACGCTGGCCGGTGAATCGGTGGAGCCGCCGCGGCCGAAGCACACCGCGTCCGTCGGCTTCTTCCTGCTGCCCGCCGGGGAGCTGCGGTCGGTGACCGGACTCGACGCGATCCGTGCCCTGCCCTACGTCCAGGCGCTGCACTTCCCCCACTCCATCAGGGACGTCCTGCCTGCCACCACCAACTCGTTCACGCGCCACGGCTATGTCGTCGTCGACGCCGAGTCGCCCGCCGAGGCCGCCGACCGGATCGCCCGGGTTCGCAGGCTGCTGCGCGTCGACGTCCGCGAGACCGCCCCGGCCGCTCCGAAGGGAACCCACCGATGAGCACCATCGAGCACGCTGCCCCTGCCCCCGTCCCCTCCTCCGCCCTGGTCCCGGCCGCGCCGACCGGCCGGAAGACCGTGCTGCTGATCGGGGGCGTCGACGCCCACGTGGAACGTTACGCGGCACTCGGCGTCACGACCGTACTGATCCAGCACCCGGACAAGGTCACCGAGTACCAGACCCGGGCCGCCGACGTGCTGCTCGTCGTCGACTACACCGACTGGGACACCGTCCGGCCGTTCGCCGAGGCCGCCCGGGCCGTGTACGGCGTCGACGCCGTCGTGTCGCTGACCGAGCCCGGGGTGACCCCTGCGGGCCGCCTCGGCGACCTGTTCGGGCTGACCGACGGGCGGCGTCACGAGGTGAGCCGCCGGATGCGCGACAAGTCGCTGATGCGCCGGCACCTCGCCGAGAACGGGCTTCCGGTGCCGCACGCCGCGCTCGTGGAGGGCCGGGAGTCGCTGGACGCGTTCGGCGAGCGGGCGGGCTACCCGTTCATCGTCAAGCCGGTCTCCACCACCGCGGGCTTCGGCCTGCTGCGCGCGGAGGACCCCGCGGACCTGGACCGGGTGTGGGCGCGGATCCAGGAGATGGACGGCGGCCGCACCGACCGAGGCTCCACCATGTTCACCGTCGACGGCTTCCTGATGGAGTCGTACATCGACGGACCCGAGTTCAGCGTCGAGGCGCTGAGCTTCGCGGGCCGCCACGTCGTCGTCGCCGTCACCGAGAAGTTGACCAGCGAGGAGCACTTCGCCGAGCTCGGGCACGCGGTGCCCGCGCGGCTCGACGCGGACGACCGGGCGGCGCTGACCGACGCGGTCGAGGAGTTCCTGACCGGGATGGGCGTCACCGACGGCCCCAGCCACACCGAGATCCGGCTCTCCTCGCGCGGGCCCCTCGTCATCGAGTCGCACAACCGGCTGGGCGGCGACAACATCGTGGAGCTGGTCGAGGCCGCGTACGGCATCGACATGATCGCGTATGGCACGGCCTGGCCGCTGGGCCTGGTCGAACCGCTCGCCGCCTCCCCCGAACCGAAGGGTGCCGCGGTGATGCGCGCGGTGGTGCGCGAGCCCGGCACCGTGACGGCCGTCGCGGGCCTCGACGAGATCAGGGCACGGCCCGACGTGCTCGCCGCGCAGGTCAACGTGGGCCCCGGCAACACCGTCCGGCCGCTGCGCGACAACTGGGACCGGCTCGGCAGCGTGGTGGTAACGGCCGCCGACACCGACAGCGCGATCGCACTGTGCGAGCGGCTGGTCGGCGAGTCCCTCCGGATCGACGTCGAACCGGCCGCCGCGGCGACCCCGGCCCTGGCCGCCTGAGCGACGGCCGCACCGAAAGGAGCCGACCCCATGACCGAGGAGACCGGACTGCTGCGGACCCTGGCCGAGGACCTTTCCGTCGTCGTCGCCCGGGACCCGTCCCTCACCAGCCGCCGCGAGGCGCTCGGCCACACCGGTCTGTCCGCCGTGTGGGCCCACCGCGTGTCCCACCGGCTGTACGGCCGGGGGATGCGCACCGCGGCACGGACGATCGCCCGGATCTCCCGGCGGCGGACCGGGGTGGAGATCCATCCCGGTGCGGTGCTGGGCCGACGGGTCTTCATCGACCACGGCGCCTCCGTGGTGATCGGCCAGACCGCCGTCGTCGGCGACGACGTGACGATCTACCAGCAGGTGACGCTGGGCGCGGTGGGCTGGTGGGCCGACAACCAGCGCCCGCCGGGCGCCCGCCGCCACCCGGTGGTCGGCGACGGCGTGATCCTCGGCGCGAACGCGACCGTGCTCGGCCCGGTGACCATCGGCGACCGCGCTCTGGTGGGGGCGATGGCGACGGTCACCGAGGACCTGCCGCCCGGCGCCCGGGTGTACGCGGCCCGCTCCGTGGTCCGTCCGGCGCCGGGGCCGCGGGCGGTGCCCCCGCTGGAGGCCGGACCCGTGTCGGCGGCCCCTACGGGCGCCGGGCCCGGCGCCCCGCCCGCCGCCGGCCGGACAGGCGGCCCCGTGGGCGCATCCGCGGGCGACCGGCCGCCGCTGTCGGTCTCCGACGCCGTACGGGAGCTCGCCTCGGCGGGCTCCTGGTGACCCCCGCGGCCGTCCCTCCCCCGTCCCCTCCCCTCCCCTCCCCTCCCCTCCCCCGTCCCCTACTCCTGGAGCCTTCCGGTGACCCCCGATCTCCTCATAGCGCCCGCCGGGCGGCGTGTCGCCGCCGGCCTCGAAGAACTCGTCGGCAACACCCCGCTCGTCCGGCTCTCCGTCCCCGACGCCGCGCCCGGCGCCGAGGTCCTCGCCAAGATCGAGTCGACCAACCCGTTCGCCAGCATCAAGGACCGGGCCGCGCTCGCGATGCTGCGCGGCGCCGAACAGCGCGGCGACCTCGCCCCGGGCGGCACCGTCGTGGAGGCGACCTCCGGCAACACCGGGATCGCGCTCGCCGCGCTGAGCGCCCTGCGCGGCTACCGCTGCATCGTGGTGCTGCCCGACAGCGCCACCCCCGAGCGGATCGGGCTGCTGTCCGCGCTCGGAGCGGAGATCGTGCAGACGCCCAGTGCCGAGCGGTTCGCCGGGGCCATCGCCAAGGCGGAGGAGATCGAGGCCACCACGCCCGGCTCCTGGTACGTGCGCCAGCACGACAACCCCGACAACGTCCGTGCCCACTACGAGTCCACCGGACCCGAGATCTGGGCGGACACCGGCGGTCGGGTCGACGTCCTGGTCGCCGGGGTCGGCACCGGCGGCACCCTGACCGGCACCGGGCGCTTCCTGCGCGAGCACAACCCCGGCGTGGAGATCGTCGCGGTGGAGCCGGAGGGCTCGCCGGTGCTCTCCCAGGGATACGCCGGCACCCACCGGATCCCCGGTCTGAACGGCGGCTTCGTCTCCCCCACCACCGACGTCACCCTCATCGACCGGGTGCTGACCTGCTCCGACGACGAGGCGCTGGACACCGCACGGGCGCTCACACGGGAGCAAGCGCTGTTCGCCGGGCTCTCCTCGGGCGCTGCCGTGCACGGTGCGTTCCGGCTCGCCCGGGACCCCGCCTACGCGGGGCGCACGATCGTCACGATCCTGCCGGACACCGGCGAACGCTACGTCAGCATCTGGAACGAAGGGACCTCCGCATGACCACGCTCGTCCTGCACCGCGGCTCGCTGCGCGCCAACCCGTACGAGCGCTGGCTCGCCGACCACGGAGAGAAGATCGTCCTGCTGGGCTCGGCCGAACAGCTCGCCCTGTTCGGCGAGGAGCTGCCCACCGGCGCTCCCTATCTGCACGCCGAGGTGCTGACCGACTACGACACCGGCCCCCATGTGGAGCGGCGGGCGGCCGAGCTCGTCGAGGAGTTCGGCGTCACCGACATCGTGGCCTGCCAGGAGTTCGACATCCTGCGGGCGGCCGCGCTGCGCGAGCGCTTCGGGCTGCCGGGCCAGCGGCCCGGGTCGGCCCTGGTGTACCGCGACAAGTGGGAGATGAAGAAACTCGCCACGGCCGCGGGGATCCCGGTCGCCGCCCACGTCCTGCTGCGCTCGGCCGCGGAGCTCGACGCCTTCGCCGACGTCCACGGCCTGCCGGTCGTGGTCAAGCCCCGTCAGGGGCTGCTGTCGGTCGGAGTGTCCGTGCTGCGCACCCGCGAGGAGCTCGCCGACTGGGCGCGGGACGCGGAGCTGCTGCGTCCCGACGGCGAACCGGAGTGGCTTGCGGAGACGTTCGTCGAGGGCTCCATGTGCCACATCGACGGCACCGTCCTGGACGGCCGGATCGCGACGATGTGGCCGTCGCAGTACCAGTACGCGCTGGCCGACTTCCGCGACCGCAAGGGGCGGGTGGACATCGCCCTCGACACCGCCGACCCGCTGGCACGGCGACTCGTCGCGTTCGGCGAGCGGATCCTGGAGGCGTTCGGTGGCCCCGAGCACTTCGCCTTCCACATCGAGGTGTTCCACACCACCGACGGCGAACTGGTCCTGTGCGAGGCGGCCTCCCGGGCCGGGGGCGCGGGCGTGCGCGACGTGCAGCGGGCGTTGTTCGGCTTCGACCCCATGGAGTACCCGGTCCGCCGCCAGCTCGGCCTGCCCGCCCAGACCGGCGAGCGCGCGGACCCGGCGCAGCTCGCCGGGCAGCTGCTCTTCACCAAGCGACCCGGGGTGCTGGCCGCGCTGCCGGACCCGGCGACGCTGCCGGAGGGCGTCGTGAAGTACACGACGTACGCGGAGGTGGGCGACACCGTTCAGGACGCCTCGCACTCCGGGGACTTCCTCGCCGCGTTCGTCATCACCGGCGCGGACCGGGCCGAGACGGAGGCCCGGATCCGGGCGGCGGAGGCCTGGTTCAAGGCGGGGCTCTGGTTCAAGGCGGAGCCCGGCAACGGCTGACCCAGGACGCAGGGCCGGCGCCCGTCCGGGTCCACGCGGGGCCCGACATGGCGAAGTAACCACGGTGTTCGCGGCCGTACCGGCCGGAGAGCGGGTGCACGGGCACCTCCGCACTCCAGGAGAAGCACGGCCAGGCCACGCGGTCGCACCATGTCCCCGTGAACTTCGAAGCGGCAGCAAACCACCCGGGCGACAGACCCCCGATGCACCCTCCCGTGTCCCCCCGGTGTGCGGGATTCCGGCTGGAGGGCGGCCTCGACCCGGCCGCGCTACGCCGGGCCTGGGACGCCACGGTGAGCGCCCGGCCCGGCGACGCCATGACGGCCGAGCCGCTGCGCTTCACCGACCTCACCGCCGTGACGGTGGACGACATCGACGCGCTGGCCGCCGCGCTGTGCGGCTGGTGGGCCACCGAGGCCCCGGCGACCCAGGAGGCCCGGTCCGCCACGGCGGGTCCGCACGCGCGGCTGTACGCCGCCCGGTTCACCCCGGCCGACCTGCTGCTGTTCATGACGGTGGACGGTGCCCTCGACGAGGCGCACGTCTCCCGGCTGGTCGACACGCTGTCGGCCGCGTACGCGCACGAGCGCCACGGCGCCCCGGCCCCGGCGCCGGTCCCGGAGGCGACGGCCCAGGAGACGGCGGCCCGGGAGGCGGTCGCCCGCACCCTCCGGACCAGGACCCACCGGTACGAAGGGGCCTCGCTGCCGTTCGAGTGGAGCGGCGAGCTGGCCCGCCGGGTCGCCCGCGTCGCCGCGGAACAGAGCGCGTCCCCGACCGGTGTCGTCCTCGCCGCGCTGCGGGCGCTGCTGCTGCGGCACGGGGACCACGCGGGCGACGGAACCCTGCGCGCGCTCCTCGGCTTCGAACCGCACCCGCTGCGCGGTGACCGGGACCTTCCGCAGCTCGACGCCGTCTTCGCCGACCGGTCCGCCGCGCCGGTCGTCGACCGGGTGGCAGGTCTGCGCGCCTCGCCCGTCGTCCCCGACCGGGTGGTGCTGCCGGCCGGACTCGTGCTCGTCGTCGACGCCCTCGACGCCGGCGGCGATGACGAAGCTCCGCGGCTCTCGGGCCGACTGGAGTACCGAACCGCACTCTACGACGCGGGCTCGGCCGCCAACCTGCTCGACGGGCTGCGCACCCTGCTGACGGCGGCGCTGGACGCGCCCGACACGCCGGTCAACACGCTGCCGCCGCTGCTCCCGGCCGCCGCGCTGATCGAACGCTACGCGGCCCTGCCGATGTTCAGGCCGGTCGGCCACACCGACCCCCTGCCCCTGCAGGTGGCGGCGCGTGCCGTCACCGACGGGCCCGCTGTCGTCTGGGACGGTCGCACCACGGGCTACGCCGCCCTGGACGCGGCGGCCCGCGACGTCACCCGGCGGCTCGCCGCCGCCGGCGTGACCGCCGGCGACGCCGTGGTCGTCCGGATGCCGCCGGGGCCGCTGCGGATCGCGGCGCTGCTCGGCGTCCTCGCCCATGGCGCCCGGCTGTGCTGGCTCGCCCCAGGTCCCGCCGGCGAGCGCGGCCGCTCCGTGCTCACCGCCCTGCGGCCGGCCTGCGTGGTCGTCGAGGGCGACGGCGCCGACGAGCTGCTCGACTGGTACCACGCCGAGTTCGGCGGCCGGGTGGTGGACGTGACCGCCGACGCGGCCGCCCTGCCCGTGCCCCCGGTGCCCGCCGTCACCCCCGGCGACACCGCGTACATCGCCTTCACCTCCGGCTCCACCGGACGTCCCAAGGGCATCCCGCAGACGCACGCCGCGCTCACCCAGTTCACCGGCTGGCTCGGCACCCGGTTCGCGATGGGTCCCGGAGCCCGGGTGGCCCAGTGGGTCTCCCCCGAGCACGATCCGGCGCTCGCCGAGGTCGGCGCGACGCTCGCCGCCGGCGGCACGCTGTACGTCGTGCCCGACGAGGTGCGGGTGAACCCGGACCTGCTGGTGCCGTGGCTGGCCGAGCACCGCATCACGCATCTGCAGACCGTGCCCAGCTTCGCCCGCGACCTCCTCGACGTGATCGCCCGGACCGGGGCGGGGCCGCGGCTCGACGCCTTCGGCCATCTGCTGCTGATGGGCGAGGCGGTGCCGCCGGAGCTGCTCGGCGGCCTGGCCGAGGAGCTGCCCGCGCTGCGCGTCTTCAACCTGTACGGGCCGACCGAGGTCGTCGCCGCCACCTGGCACGAGGTCACCGGCCTGACCGAGGGACCGGTGCCGGTCGGCCGGGCCATCCCGGGCCGCCAGCTCCTCGTCCTCGACGAGAACGACCTGACCTGTCCGGTCGGAGTCACCGGCAGCATCGTGGTGCGCTCCCCCTATGTGGCCTCGGGGTACCTGGGCAGTGCCGACCGCACCCCCTTCCGCCCGGTGGAGTGGCTGGACACGCCCGGCGCCGAGGGAGGCTGGTACCGCACCGGCGACCTCGGGCGGCGGCTGCCCGACGGCACCCTGGAGTATCGGGGCCGCGAGGACTTCCAGATCAAGCTGGCGGGCAACCGGGTCGAACTGACCGAGATCGAAGGAACGCTCGCCTCGCACGCCTCCGTCCTGGAGTGCGCCGTGGTGCCGGTCGCCGAACCGGTGTCGGGCCTGGTGCACGGACTCGACGTCCATGTCGTGCCGCGCCGGGACGCCGACGGCCAGCCGCTCGGTGCCGCCCCCGAATGGCGGGCGCACCTGCGCGGCCACTTCGGCCCCCTGACCCTGCCCGCGACGTTCCACGAGGCGCCGGGCCGCCTTCCGCGCAACGCCGCCGGGAAGGTGGACCGCTCGCGCCTGCGGGCGGCGACCGCCGCGGCCTGACCCCGCATCACCTGCCTTCATCCGATTCCACTGGGAGTGAGTACGTTGACGACAGTCGAGATTTCCGCCGTTCCGGTCGCGTTCGACGGCGAGAGCCTGACCATCGACTCGGTGCGTCAGGTCGCCGAGGAGGGCGCGCAGGTCGCGGTCCCCGGTGACGCGATGGCCAAGGCCCGCAGGAGCAGGGAGATCTTCGAGGGCATCGCCGAGCAGAACATCCCGATCTACGGGGTGACCACCGGCTACGGCGAGATGATCTACATGCAGGTGGACAAGTCCAAGGAAACCGAGCTGCAGACCAACCTGGTCCGCAGCCACAGCGCCGGTGTCGGGCCGCTGTTCGCCGAGGACGAGGCGCGCGCCGTCGTCGCCGCCCGCCTCAACACGCTGGCCAAGGGCTACTCCGCGGTTCGCCCGGAGATCCTGGAGCGCCTCGCCCTCTACCTCAACCTCGGCATCACCCCGGCGATCCCGCAGATCGGCTCCCTGGGCGCCAGTGGCGACCTCGCCCCGCTGTCCCACGTGGCCAGCACCCTGATCGGCGAGGGCTACGTGCTGCGCGACGGCAAGCCGGTGCCCACCCGCAAGGTCCTCGACGAGCTGGGCATCGAGCCGCTCCAGCTGAAGTTCAAGGAGGGTCTGGCCCTCATCAACGGCACTTCGGCGATGACCGGTCTCGGCTCGCTCGTGGTCGGCCGCGCCCTCGCGCAGGCCCGTCAGGCCGAGGTCGTCACGGCCCTGCTCATCGAGACGCTGCGCGGCTCCACCAGCCCGTTCCTCGCCGAAGGCCACGACATCGCCCGCCCGCACCAGGGGCAGATCGACACGGCGGCCAACATGCGCGCGCTGATGGACGGGAGCAACCTGACGGTCGAACACGCCGACCTGCGCCGTGAGCTCCAGGCCGACAAGGACGCCGGCAAGGACGTCCAGCGCTCCGAGATCTACCTGCAGAAGGCTTACTCGCTGCGGGCCATCCCGCAGATCGTCGGCGCCGTCCGCGACACTCTCTACCACGCGGTGCAGAAGCTGGAGATCGAGCTCAACTCGGCCAACGACAACCCACTGTTCTTCGAGGGTCAGGACGAGATCTTCCACGGCGCGAACTTCCACGGCCAGCCCATCGCGTTCGCCATGGACTTCGTGACCATCGCGCTGACCCAGCTCGGTGTGCTCGCCGAGCGCCAGGTCAACCGGGTGCTCAACCGTCACCTGAGCTACGGCCTGCCGGAGTTCCTGGTGGCCGGCGATCCCGGTCTGCACAGCGGCTTCGCCGGTGCCCAGTACCCGGCCACCGCGCTCGTCGCCGAGAACCGCACGATCGGCCCCGCCAGCACCCAGAGCGTGCCGTCCAACGGCGACAACCAGGACGTCGTCAGCATGGGTCTGATCGCCGCCCGCAACGCCCGCCGCGTCCTCGAGAACAACAACCGCATCCTCGCCGTCGAATTCCTCGCCGCCGCGCAGGCCGTCGACATCTCGGGCCGTTTCGAGGGCCTGAGCCCGGCCGCCAAGGCCACGTACGACGCCGTCCGCGCGCTGGTCCCGACACTGGGCGTGGACCGCTACATGGCCGACGACATCGAGCTGGTCGCCGCCGCCCTGTCGCGCGGAGAGTTCCTGTCGGCCCTGGACCGCTACACCGACGTCGTCCTGCGCTGACCCGGTGCCGGTCACCCGGCGCCCTTCGTCCACGGCACGCGAGGCCGACCGCAGACCGCGGCCGGCCCGCCCCGCCCCCCTTGCCCGGCCCG
The DNA here is from genome assembly GCF_042742855.1 of Streptomyces sp. NPDC058877. NCBI lineage: Bacteria > Bacillati > Actinomycetota > Actinomycetes > Kitasatosporales > Streptomycetaceae > Streptomyces > Streptomyces sp. NPDC058877. The sequence continues at coordinate 30,006 of NZ_JBHYMF010000064.1, forward strand.
CCGCCCGAAAGGACCCCGCACCCCATGACTGCCGCCCCGGTCGCCCCGCCGACCGACGCCCTTCCGCACGCCCTGCTCGACGCGTCGCCCGACCGTGCCGACGCGGAGTTCCTGCGGCTGACCGACGCGCTGTGGAAGGACGGCGCGGCCACGGACGGGGCCCTGGCCGAGGTGCCCCGGCTGGTGGCCGCCCTGCCCGGCGCCGACGAGCTGCGCCAGGGGTACCTCGCGCTGCTGCTCGGACTCCTGGCCGAGACCGAGCACGCCGCGGGCGGCGGGCCGCTGACCGAGGCGGTACGGGCCGGGCTCGCCGGCTATCTGCCGCTGCTCACCGGCTCCGAGCCGGGCGGTCCCACCCAGCTCGCCACCCTGTACCTGCTCTCCCACCTCGGTGACGACCGGGAGCGGATCCTCGCCGCCGCGGCCGGCACCGAGCTCACCCCGGACGACCGTACCCGGCTGGAGCGCTGCCTGCAGCCGCTCGACCCCGAGGACGCCGTGCTGGGCCGGGTCTGGCCCTCGCCGTACGAGTGGCAGCTCGGCGCCGAGGAGCTGGCCTTCGACCAGGACTGGATCCGCGCCCTGTCGCCGGAGCAGCTCGCGGCGACCTGGTCGAGCGACACCCGCTCGGTGCTCGCGTACACCGGTGCGAAGGCCCTGTGGGCACTGCGCAACGGCCACCCGACGGTGGTCCGTGACACCAGCGTCCACGCCGACGCCCGGCCGGCCGAGCCGCTGGCCCCCCGCATCGAGGAGTTCAGCCGCTTCGCGAACGTGCTGCGCTGCCCCGCCTGCCGCGCAGCGCTGTCGTTCGCGGCCACCGGCGCGTCCTGCACCGGGTGCGAGCGGAGCTACACGCTGCCGCACGGGGTGCTCGACCTGTCCGCCGGCGCCGGTGAGCACGACGAGGACGACGTGCTGCAGAACGCGGCCGGTCTGCAGGGCATCGGCTTCCACTACGAGAACGTGCTGCGCCCGGCGTTCCTGCGGGTGATGGGGCAGAACTGGGGCGGGGCGATCAGCCCCGTCGACGAGGACGCCTACCTGACCGAGCAGCTGTCCGCGGTCGACGGACCCATCCTGGACGTCGCCGCAGGGGCGGGCCGCTGGACCGCCGTGGTCGCCGAGGCGGCCGCGGACGGCGGGGTACTGGCCCTGGACCTGATCGCGCCCATGCTGGCCGGTCTACGGGCCCGGCTGCCCGAGATCGCGACGCTGCGGGCCAGCGCCCTCGCGCTTCCGGTGGCGGACTCCTCTCTGGCGGCGGTCAACTGCTGGAACGCGCTCCAGGCGCTGCCGGACGCGGGCCGGGCGATCTCCGAGATCGGTCGCGTGCTGCGGCCGGGCGGCAGGCTGACGCTGCTGACGTTCCGCTGGGCGTCCGACCCGGTCTACCGCTACTTCCAGGGCTCGCACGCGTTCCCGGGCAGCCCGGACGGCATCAAGCTGTTCGAGACCGAGCAGGTCCATGCCTGGCTGGACGAGGCGGGGCTCTCGCCAGTGGCCGAGACCGGTCCCGGCACCTTCGTCATCATCACGGCGGAAAAGCGCTGACGGCGCTTCCGGAGGTTCCCCGGAAATCGGGAAGAGCCCGATCGGCCGGTGCTCGACGGTCCCCACGGGACCGTCGAGCACCGTCATTCGCACTGAGCAACATTGAATATGGAACCGCTCTTTGCGCAGTGCAACGATCCTTTCGGCCCAACTCCGGTGACCGATTCAGGAGAATTCATGCAGACCATCGAGGCGCCGTCCCGCGAAGAACTCGTCCGCCGCGCAACGGACCTGATTCCGCTGCTCCAGCGGAACGCGCCGGTCGGCGAGGAGAACCGCAACCTGTCCCAGGAGACGGTGGAGGCCCTCACCGAGGCCGGAATTCTCAAGATGCGCGTGCCGCACCGCTACGGTGGTTACCAGTCCGACATGCGCACCGTGGTCGACACGCTCGCCGAGCTCGCCCGGGGTGACGGCTCCGCCGCCTGGACCGCCTCGGTCTGGGCGATCAGCTCCTGGATGGTCGGCCTCTTCCCCGACGAGGTCCAGGACGAGGTCTTCTCGACCCCCGACGTCCGCGTCAGCGGCATCCTCAGCCCGACCGCGATGGCCACCCCGGCCCCCGGCGGCATCGTGCTCAACGGCAAGTGGTCCTTCAACTCCGGTGTTCGGCACAGCCACTGGAACACCAACGCCGCGGTCCTCATCGGTGAGGACGGCGAGCCGCAGCCGATCATGGTCGCCATCCCGATCTCCGACCTGACCATCGTGGACGACTGGCACACCGCCGGTCTGCGCGGCACCGGCAGCGTCACCACGATCGCCGAGAACCTGTTCGTGCCGCAGGAGCGGGTGCTCCCGATGGTGCCGGTGCTCATGGGGCAGCACCGTTCGGTGCTCAACGCCGGCTCCCCGCTCTACAGCGCGCCGTTCATGCCGACCGCCTGTGCCACCATCTCCGCTCCGGCCCTCGGTCTCGCCCGCGCCGCCAAGGACGCGTTCCTGGACCGGCTGCCCGGCCGCAAGATCACGTACACCTCGTACGAGAGCCAGGCCGAGGCCCCGCTGACGCACCTCCAGGTCGCCGAGGCCACCGTGAAGATCGACGAGGCGGACTTCCACGCCCACCGCGCCGCCGCGATGGTCGACGCCAAGGGTGCCGCCGGTGAGGAGTGGACGCTGGAGGAGCGCGCCCGGGTCCGCCTCGACCTCGGTGCCGTCACCCAGCGCGCCAAGGAGGCCGTGGACCTTCTCAACACCGCGAGCGGTGGCTCCTCGATCTACAGCTCGGTGCCGATCCAGCGCATCGAGCGGGACGTGCAGACCATCAACCTGCACGCGATCCTCCACCCCAACACCAACCTTGAGCTGTACGGCCGAATCGTCTGCGGCCAGGAGCCCAACACCGTCTACCTGTAGGCCCACCCGAGATCCGCCGGAGGACTTCCCGATGGAAAGCCGCTGCCCTGTCGCCCTGGACCCCCTGGGCTCCGACATCCACGCCGAGGGCTCCCGCATACGGGCGCAGGGACCGGTGGCCCCGATCGAGCTGCCGGGCGGTGTGAGGGCCTGGTCGGTCACCGGCCACGCCGCCGCCCGCGAGATCCTCAGCGACCACCGCTTCTCCAAGGACGGCAGGCGGCACTTCGACGCCTACGTCGACGGCACGGTCGGCGAGGACTTCCCGCTGATCGGCTGGGTGCTCATGGAGAACATGACCACCGCCTACGGCGCCGACCACACCCGGCTGCGCAAGCCGTGCGCGCACGCCTTCACCCCGCGCCGGGTGGAGGCGCTGCGGCCGGCCGTGGAGGCGATCACCACCGAGCTGCTCGACGAGCTGGCCGCCCTTCCGGCCGGTGAGCCGGTGGACCTGAAGGGCCTGTTCGCCCACCCGCTGCCGGCCCGCGCCATCTGCGACCTGTTCGGAGTGCCCGCGGAGGCCCGCGCCGAGATGCTGCGCGGCGGCGAGGTCAACGTCGACACCAGCATCTCGCCGGAGGAGGCCGCCGCCAACGTGGCCCGCTGGCACCAGGAGATGCTCGACTTCGTCGACTCCAAGCGGCGCTCGCCGGGCGACGACCTGACCAGTGACCTCGTCGCGGCCCAGCAGACGGACAGCTCACTGCTGTCGGACGACGAGCTGGTCGGCACGCTGCACATCATGCTCGCCACCGGCACCGAGCCGGTGAAGAACCTCATCGCCAACGCCGTGCTCGCCCTGCTGACGCACCCGGAGCAGCTCGCCCTGGTCCGCTCCGGCGAGGCGACCTGGCAGGACGTCATCCAGGAGACGCTGCGGGTGGAGGCGCCGGTGGCGCACCTGCCGTTCCGCTTCCCCGTGGAGGACGTCGAGATCGGCGGCGTCACCATCCCCAAGGGCGAGCCGGTGCTCGTCAACTACGCGGCGATCGGACGCGACCCCGAGGTGCACGGCGCGGACGCCGACCGCTTCGACATCACGCGCCCCGACAAGGAGAGCCTTTCCTTCGGGCACGCCATCTACCGCTGCATCGGCCAGCCGCTGGCCCTGCTGGAGGCGGAGATCGCACTGGCCGCGCTGTTCGAGCGGTTCCCGCACCTGGGCCTGGCCGTGCCGGCCGAGTCCATCGCCCCGCAGGGCACGTTCATCATGAACGGCGTCGCCGAGCTGCCGGTGCTGCTCGACGCCCGCCCGACGACCATGAAGGCCGCCGTGGTGCCCGAGGCGGGTGCCACCTGGGAGCTGCGTGACGTCCCGGTGCCGCAGCCCGGACCCGGCCAGGTGCTGATCCGGGTGCGGGCCAGCGGTCTGTGCCACAACGACCTCTGGCTGACCGACGGCCACTTCCCGTTCCCCGAGTTCGACCCGGTCGTGGTCGGCCACGAGGCGGCGGGTGACGTCGTCGCCGTGGGCCCCGGCGTCACCCACCGCAAGGTCGGTGACCGGGTCGGCGCGACCTGGGTGCAGGGCACCTGCGGGACGTGCGACTACTGCCGGCTCAACCTGCCGCTGACCGGCCAGTCCGGCATGAACTGCGCGGCACCCGTGATGAGCGGTCTGACCGTCCCCGGCCACCACGCCGAGTACGTCGCCGTGCTCGCCGACTCGACGGTGCTGCTGCCCGACGAGGTCAACTACGTGCAGGCGGCGCCCGTACTGTGCGCCGGTTACACCTCGTGGAGCGCGCTGCGCGCCGCCGACCCCAAGCCGCACGAGCGGGTGGCGGTCCTCGGCATCGGCGGCCTCGGCCACCTGGCGCTGCAGTTCTCCCGGGCGTGCGGCTTCGACACGGTCGCGATCACCCGCTCCCCCGACAAGCACGACCTGGCCCGCGAGCTGGGGGCCTCCACCGTCGTGGCCGATGGCGCGGAGCTGGCGGCCGCGGGCGGCGCCGACGTGATCCTGGTGACCGGCACCTCGTACGAGGCGGCCACCGAAGCGCTGCAGGGGCTGCGCCCCAACGGGCGTCTGGTGCTCGCCACCATCGACCCCGAGGGGTCCTTCTCGATCGGGCCGACCAGCCCGGTCTGGGCGCAGCGCCAGCAGATCATCGGCGCCACCCACAACGGTCTCGAACAGCTCACCGAGGCGCTGCGGCTGGTCGCCGAGGGCAAGGTCGACCCGATGGTCGAGGTCTTCCCCAAGGAGCGGATCGCCGAGGCGGTCGCCCTGGCCGCCAAGGGCGAGGTCCGGTTCCGGGCCGTCGTCACGTACTGAACCGCCACCGATCCGCCGTCACCGCCAGGAGCAGGAGAGATGAGCACCACGACCGCGCAGGCGATCCGCGAAGGGGAGCGCTGGGACCAGTCGTCCCCGGTCTCCGACGTCTTCAACGAGGGCCAGGCGCACCTGAGCTACTGGTTCGGTCCGAACGACGACACCCCGATGGCGGAGGCCTCACGCCGGCTGACCCGCAAGGTCGTCGACGTGCTCGGCGTACGGGCCGGTCAGCGGGTCCTCGACGCGGGCTGCGGGCCCGGCGGGCCGGCGCTGCTGGTCGCCGAGGAGACCGGCGCCGACGTCACGGGCGTGACGGTCAGCGGCTTCGAGGCCGGTGCCGGCACGGAGAAGGCCGCCGCGCGCGGCCTGTCCGACCGGCTCCGGTTCGAGCACGGCAGCTACGCCGAGCTCGGCCACCACGCCGACGGCTCGTTCGACGCCGTGATGGCGATGGAGTCGCTCCAGTACGCGCCGGACCTGGCCGCGGCGCTCGCCGAGCTGTTCCGGGTGGTGCGTCCGGGCGGTGCCCTGACGATGACCGACTACACGCTGGCCCCGGGCGTGCCGCGGGACGAGCGGGACGTGCTCGCCGAGAAGCTGGCCCTGCCGCTGCTCCAGCCGGTCGAGGAGTGGCTGGTGGCGCTGCGCGCGGCGGGTTTCCACGTCGAGGAGTGGACCCAGTGCGGCCCGCGTGTGTTCGGCATGGGCCCGAAGTACGTGGAGGCCGCCGAGGAGGGCCGGGAGACGTTGCGCGCCGCCTTCGGCGACGAGGCGGTCGCCGGGCTCAAGGAGGCGATGGCCGACTTCTTCAGTCCGGGCTCCGAGCGCATCGCGTACAGCATCGTCACGGTCCGCAGGCCTCATGTCTGAACGCCCCGCGTC
>NZ_JBHYMF010000065.1:0-31615 GCF_042742855.1 Streptomyces sp. NPDC058877
CGGGCGAGTAGACCTTCATCACCATAAAAGATGCCTCCTACCCGACCCCTGGCGGGGCCGGGATCAGAGGTGTCCACCACTCGGGGACAGGTCCCGTGGAGGCCGCGGGCCTGCAGGCCGTGCCGGAAGGCGGCCGCATCTCCGTATCCGGCGTCCGCGATGGCCAGCGGCACCTCGATCCCCCACGAGCGGGTCTCATCGAGCATGTCGAGTGCGAGTTGCCACTTCTCCACGTGCCCGATGTCGTCGGGGATGCCGCAGGCGGCGCGGCGGGCGACCTTGCCCGGGCTGGCCTTCACGGATCCGGACTCCCAGGTCTCGGGCAGGAACAGCCGCCAGTCCACCGCCGCCGAGGCATGACCCGAGGTTAGGTGCAGCGAGCCCCCACCTGGCAGTTGGTGACCTTGCCTGCGGTGCCTGTGTACTGCCGCGACACACACGCCGAGGCATTGCCGTCCTTGAGGAACCCGGTGTCATCGAAGATCAGCACGGTGGGCCGGATCGCCTTCTCCATCTTCCAGGCCAGCCTGGCCCGCACATGCGCTGGATCCCACGGGCTGGTGGTGATGAAGTGGGCCAGGGCCTGCCTGTTCCCGTCCTCACCCAGCCGGGCGGCCATCGGCTCGACCGACTTGCGCTGCCCGTCCGGGAGTAGGCCCCTCAGATAGACCTGCCCCCACCGACGCTGATCATTACGCGCGAACGGCTCGAAGACCTCTGCCGCGAAGTCCTCCAACTCGCCACGCACAGCTGCGATTTCCTCCGGCGTCACACGTCCTCAACGAGACACGGAACCCGCAGGACACGCACCACCAAAAACCAACCTGACCAAGCCCTACTAGTCGTCGATCAGTGCGAGCTTTTCCAGGGCGTCGCGGACACGGGCTGCAAAATCGAACTGGCCGACCTCGTGGTGGGCTGCGGCGAAGGTGCGGGCGCGGGGCTTGCTGCCCCAGCGGTAGGTCGAGCGGTCGGCGCGGCGGACATACACCATGGCGCCGACGACGTTCTGGTGGAGGACGACCTCCAGTTCTGCGAAACGGTGCGCACCGCGGCTGGAGTCGGTGAGGGTGAAGACCTGGTGGAGGCCCTTGTGGTACTCGGTGTCGGGGACGCTACCCCTGATCAAGTGTGATCCGTCGACCCGGTAGCCCTCCTCAGCGAACGCGTCGAACACCGCCTCGTACAGCGGTGGCGCGGTAACGTGGAGAAAGTCGAGGTCAACGACCGGTGCCTCGCTGTCCCAGTCAAACTGCGTGGTCAACGACACGTCCACTCCCACCGCCTGACCGGCGAGTTCGGTGACCGGGGTCTCCCAGGGCAGCCGGCCCTTGCAGGTGACCCGCTCCTCGGCGCCCGGCTCCAGACTGAGCCTGTGCCGGGAGCAGTCGAGCCGGTCGATCCGGTATCCCTCCTCCTCGATTTCTCCGTCGGTGCCGTGGCACCGGGCGAGCACGCGGACGTTGAGGTGGTCGACAGTCAGCGGCCGGCTCCCGGCCCGGATCACGACGTCCGCCGCGACCGGCCCACCCGGCAGGCAGGCGAACGACGTGATCTGCGTGTCGATCTCCGCGGGTTCCCGACCCTCCCCTCCGCCGTTCATCCCGAACAACCTACGCAGCCCCATGCAGTGCACCCCTCCCCGTGCGGATGCCGAGCAGCATATGCCGACGGCCTCGTGTCCTTTGCCTAGCCGTCGAGCAGGGCCAGCTTCTCCAGGGTGTCACGGACGCGGGGTCCGAACTCGACGTGGCCGATCTCGTGGTGGGCGGCTGCGAAGGTGCGGGTCGGCGGCTTGTCGTCCCACTCGGGGGTCGACCGGTCGGCACGGCGGACGTACACCATGGCGCCGACGACGTTCTGATGGAGGACGACCTCCAGTTCTGCGAAGCGGCCCGCGCCGCGAGTGGGGGCGGTGAGGAAGAGGGTCTGGTAGTGGCCGGACTGGCACTCCGCGTCGGGGATGTAGCCGTCCCTCACCTGGGAGCCGTCGACGCGGTAGCCCTCCTCGGCGAACGCGCCGAGCACCGCCTCGTACAGTGGCGGCGCGGTGACGTGCAGCAGATCGGTGTCCACGACCGGCGCCTCGCTGTCCCAGGACAGCTTCGTGACGACGGAGACGACGATACCGACAGCCTGGCCGCCGATCTCGGTGACCGGGGTCTCCCAGGGCAGCCGCCCCCGGAAGGCGAGTCGCTTCTCCGAGCCAGCGGGGACGTGTTCAGCCCAACTGCTGGTGCTGAGGTCGCAGACAGACTCCTCGCTGGGCGAGCCGTCCCAGCCGAGCGCCTGCACCACGACCTCGAGATCGAGTTCGCCGATGGCGAGCCCCCGGGCGCCGCCCCTGATCACCACCTCCGCCTCGACCTGCTGCCCCGGCATGCACGCCGGCGACGTGATCCGAGTGTCGACCTCCGCGGCCCCCCGGCCTTCCTCGTCGCCGCCCCTGCCGAACAGCCTGCGCAGCCCCATGCCGTGCACCCCTCCCCGCGTGGTTCCGGGAAGCATAGCCGCCGGTCAGGCGCGTGCGCGGGCGGCCCGTCCTCTGCGGAAGAGGTCTTTCGAACGGAACCTCAGGTTCCATGCCCTCACCCTTCCTGCATCAAGACAAACAGCTTGGCAAGCACTGACCGATCGAGGGGGAGTTCCACATCGAGACGCCCCTCGGGGTCGTGGAGGACCGGGTGTGTGCTGCTCACCGGGCGCCCGCCGGGTCGTCGTCCTGGTCGTGGTCGCCGGTGCCGGCGGCCGGGGCCTGAACGGCGGGGAAGCGGGCGTAGCCGCGGTCGGCGCACTCCAGCAGCGCCGGGGAGGGCCGGCCGAAGGCGGGCGGCTGGAGGCCGCAGCCTTCCGGATCAGCTCCGGCGGGTGTGGGTGCGGTCATGGGGCACCGCCTCCGTGAGATCTCCCCGAGCCATGGAGCGTGATCATCACATGGCCTTGATCCACTTCGGAAAGGGGCCAGTCGCTTCCCTCAGCCAGTCGTCGGCGACGGCTCCACCGGTGGCGGCTCCGGCGAATAGCGGGCCCCACGGGCATTGAAATGAGCCAGGTAGTAGGTGACGCCGTCGAGATGCAGCTCCATGGGCGGAGGATCGGTGACCAGGTGGGCCCGACTGCGGTGGCCGTCCACCCGGGCCTCCATCTTCGGCGTGTTCCAGGACCGCGCCCAGCTCTCCGCCTGTTCCAGGGGCCACAGGAAGTGGGCGCCGAACTCCTTCTCCTCACCAGGCTCCGCCTCCGTCAACGCACGCACCAGCGCCGGGCTGTAGACGGCGCGGACCCGGAAGTTCACCAGGAATCGGCTCTCGATCACGATCCGCATGTAGCGACGGTGGTTACCCCGATGACGTCCAGCCACAATGACGCGTTCGCCGCCATCGCCCCAGGCCGGCGGTGCTATCCACACTTTCGCCCCCGGTGCGAAGTGCCGCAACCCCTTGCGGATCTCCAGTCCACCTTCGCCATGGCTGGTCTCTTGGGCGACATTGGCCACGAGACATATGCCCAGCGGCTCCGGTCCAGTTGCATCCGTCATGGCTGCCATGATCGCCGAGTACGGGCGTAGTGGCGTGGACTTTTTTGGGGACGGCTCCTGGAACTGTCGGGTAGCCCGGTGGGAGCTCACCCCCGGCCGCCTCAGATACCACCGCAGGGTAGCCAGCAGATACGACAGACTCGCCGTCTGCTACGAAACGACCGTGCTGATCTCAGCCATCAACGAGTGGCTGTGACCAGCACTTTCGAAACACGCCCTACACAGTGAACGATCACGGCTCGTGGGACGGCAAGATCTCGCGGACGAGCAGTGGACGATGCTGGAGCCGCTGCCGCCGAAGCATTCCAGGACGGGGCGGCTGCCTACCCGGCCCAGGCAGCAGTTGATCGACGGCATGCGGTTCCGGGTCCGGGCCGGTGTTCCGTGGCGGGACGTCCTCGTCGAGTACGGACCGTGGAGGCCGGGCCCACCACCCGTTCCACCAGTGACAGCGGAGCGGCACCTGGCAACGAGTGCTCACCCGGCTCCAGTCCCCGACCGAGGCAAAGGACGCCATCACGTGGGACCCGAGCGTCTGCTCCACGGCCTGCCGCGCTCACCAGCATGCGGCTGGTGCTCACGAACAGGGCGACCTGCAGCAGGAACCGCCGGGCCGCATTCTCACCGAACTGCACGATCACGGGCCGGGAAGGTCACGAGAGGAAGCTTCACCACCAAGCCCCACCTGGCCGTCGCGCAGCGCCAGGCGGCCACGTCGATCGTGGTCACGGCAGGACACGTAAGGACTCACCGCAGTACGAACCCGTGCCGGCAGAGGTCTGCGCGCCTCGCATCGGCAAGGGCGCGCGCCTCCGCCCAAACCGCGTGCGGGCCGACAAGCCCTTGTCCGTCGTGGTCACGGCCGGGCAGCGGGGTGATTCCCGCAGTTCGAGCCGGTCCTGGAAACGATCCGGGTGGCGCGGAGATCTCACCGTGGACAGACAGCACAAGATGTTGACGGCACGAGATGTTGATGTGATTCGGACCGCCTGCAGACCGGTTCATGACGAGGTCGTACGGTCCCGACCACGTTGGCGCGGCACCCGTCGCCGGCATGCGGTTTACGAAGGGCCTCCCGGCGAGCCGGCGGTCCTGCCCCCTCAGCGGTCTACCAGTGCCTCCGATCCGGCGACACCCCCGGGCCATGCGAACTACAGGGTGGAAATTCGAAACCTGCGCCGGTCAAAGGGCACGCCCTCCGGCGCTCCGTCCGCCATGCCGACGCCCGTTGCTGCCGACCTGCCGATCACCGGGTCCAAGACCCGTGCGGTCCGGGTGCCTGGAGGTGGCAGCCCGGACCGTGCGGGACGGGTGGGGCCTCAGGTGTTCTTCTCGCCGAGCTTTTCGACGTACTCCTGAGCCTTGTCGACAGCGGTGTCGATCTTGTCGCTGTGCTTGCGGTCGGTCTTGTCGTCGACGAAGTCGCCGACCTTCTCGAGCGCGCCGGAGATCGTGTCCCCGTGGGTACCGGCGAGATCCTCAGCCTTGTCCTTGAGGTTCTTCAGGGCGTCGAACATGGGGGAGCCTCGTCTCCTTCACTCAAACTTTCAGGCGGAAGTAATGATTCCACAGCAAACCCGTCGTACGGGACAGCCGCGGCGGACGTGACCGACTCCAGGGCCCGGGCGGCGCATGACAGTTCACAGCCGGTCCGTGTAGCGCCCCACACCCGAAGGAGCCCGCCCAACCCAGCTCGACGGAAAGGTGAGTTGCCGCGCTGATCGACATGCTGGCACCAATGGCCTCTTCCAGCTCGGCCGCCACAGTGTCCCCCGCCCCTCCGATGCCGCCCAGTACCACCGGACCTGGCTCCACGATGTGCTGCTCGTTGATCCGCTTCATGCACCCCCACGACAGTGGGGGCGGAGCCAAGCGGTTCACCGCCATCGCCAACAGCATCACCCGTACGAGGGAGCATCGACCACGGGCCCGCGTGGCCCGTCGCTCGTCCTTGCGACGGACGCGACCTCGGGGACTGCGCCCCGGGCGCTGGCCTCAGTCCTGGCCGAGTCGCGCACCAGGGGGCACGGACCGAGTGCTGCTGACGTGCGCCCCGGAAAACGAGGAGTCCGCGCACACGATCGAGCAGGCCGGCGGCGTGTTGGACGACGTCGGGAAGACCGTGATCGGCCCCGAGCGGCGGTACGGGATCCCCCTCCGGCACAGTGCGTGCGGGAGGTAGCCGTCGGCGCCCCACCGCCGCACCGGCTCGGCGAAGAGCCGGACGGTGTCGACCGGGTCGGCACCAGTGGTCGTCGTCATGAACAGCAGGCCGGCCACTCCGGACTCCAGGAGACCGCACGGGTAGGAGGGTTGGGAACGGGACGAAGCCAGGAGCACTCCAGGGCGGACAGCGACCGCTCGAACGGGGCGTGCGGCTGCTGACGGCCCAGCGGAACACGTTCCGGACCACGGTCCTACGGACCCGGTGGTACGTCCCGCCCGAGGGACCGCCCAACCCGTACGCGCCGATGCGGGTGAGGTCCAACCACTCGGACCGGTCCTTGGCGTCGAACCGTGCCCGCCTCCTGCTGGCGTTCCCCCTGCTCCCGACTGGTCGCAGGTCGAAGTCGCGCTGGGCAAGGGCCTGCCCCAGGAGTCCAAGGACCTCATCACCGCATACGGGCCGGGCCGGTTCTGCGGATCCATCACCCTCCACCAGCCGCATGCCCAGGGTGATGGGGCCGATCTGACCGGTCCCGTGCCGGCCCGTCTGCGTGGGCAGATCGAGGAGGTCCGGCAGACCGCCCGACACCCCTGGCAACTGCCGCACTCCCCCGAGGACCTTCTCGCCGTGGGAGTCACCGGCAACGGGGGCCACCTCTTCTGGGTCACCCGGCCCGCCGATGCCCCGGACGAATGGACCGTCGCCGTCAACGAGGCCTTGCGCGTGCCCTGGTTCAGCCACGGCGGCTCCCTGACCGCATTCCTCGTCAGTCGTCCTCAGCGGGACCATGAGCGTCCCCGTGTTCCCCAAGGACCTCCTCGACCACGGTCCCGCCTTCACCCCGTCGACTCTCGAAAGCAGCACACCGGCCGCAGCCGCCCGAAGGTCCGTCAGCACACGCACCATCCGCTGCTGGGCCCACGCCGATGGATACGAGCTGCCCGAAGGCGGACGCATCCCGATCGAAATCATCGAGACATGGAGACAGGAGGCCCCCGGCCGACACGCGCCAACCGCCCGCCTTGCCGTGATGGCCACACCCTCCACCACGCCCGGGTCGATCGCGCGGGAACGTGACTCCGGTGACGGTCCCGTGGACGAGGTCACGCACCGGAGACACCGGGGCGGGGTGGTCGCCACGGGAAGCCGCCCGGAGGAGGTGGGCAACGGCACCAACACGTTGCCCGGGCTTTTGTCCCGGCGGTCCTACGCGATCGCACCCAGCACCGCCCGCACGACCTCGTGCGGGCGGTCCTGCATGACCAGGTGCCCGGCCGGTTCGGCCACCTCGAAACGGGCGCCGAGGGCGTCCGCCAGGGCGGCCTGCCGGGCCAGCCAGTGCAGGGCCGAGCGGCTCGCGGAACCGTCGTGGGCCGCGAGGACCACGACCGGAGCGGTCAACGGACGGGTGGTCCGCAGGGCCAGTACCTCGGCGGCGGCATCCGGGTATCGGGCGTTCTCCAGCAGGGCCCCTCGCCACACCCGGCCCGTGCGGTAGCAGCGGCGTACGAGGGCCCGCGCGGGCGGCGCGGGGCGGTCGACCCCGTCGGGCCGGGAGAGCCACACGGCGGCGCGGCGGACCAGCGGCCCCAGCGCGGCCGGCAGGCCGACGGCGGTGACGGCCGCGCCGAGGGCGCGCGCCGAGGCGGTCCGCAGGGCGGTGCCGGCGGCAGTGGTGCGGACGTCCTCTTCCACGCTGCCGTCGGCCAGGACCAGGGCCGTGGTGCGGTCCGGGTACAGCCGGGCGAAGACCTCGGCGTGGAAGCCTGCGACCGAGTGCCCGACCACTGTCACCGGCCCGGCCGGAAGGCGGGGGGCGAGCGCGTCGAGCAGGGCGGCGATTCGGTGCGCTTCCCCGACGGCGGTCGGCGGTACGGCTGCGGGAGCACTCAGCCCGTGGCCGGGGCGGTCGAAGCGGACCACGGTGCGGTACGGAGCGAGCAGCTCGGCAACGGCGTCCCAGTCGAACCAGCTCAACCCCAGTCCGGCGGACAGGACGCACACCGGTCCCCGGCCCTCGACCCGTACGTGCAGCGGCACCTCGTCCCAGCCGGCCCGTACGAAACCGGACCAACCCGCACCCGGTTCCGGAGCGGAATCCGGCTCGGCGCTCACGTACGGCGCTCCTGGCGGACGGAGTGGGCGAGCACGCCGCGCCAGACCGCGACCAGCAGCACTTGGAGGCGCTGGCCGGCGCCGAGCGCCCAGGTGCCACGTCCGGCCGTGAACGCGGTCATCGCGCCCAGGGTCCAGGCGGTGGCGAGGAGTTCCAGCATGACCAGCACGGGGCCGTAGCGGGCGAGCGGGGCGAATTCGCCGTAGCGGCGGGCGGCGATGGTGAGCGAGACCAGCGCGACGAGCGCACCGCTCATGGCCAGACTGCTGCTGATGGCGTGCGCCTGATGCGTGGCGGGCACCATGCCGGCGGTCTCCCGGGAGGCACAGGCAGGGTCCACGGTGGGCTTGCAGCTGAGCGGCAGCAAGGCGTCGGCTGCGGTGGCCGCGCCGAACAGGGCCACGCCGAGCCAGCCGGTCAACGACCAGGGGCGGCGTGCCTTCGGGCACCGGGCCGACTGGAGCAGGGCCAACAGGCCGCCGGCGAAGGCGAGGAGCCCTGCGGTGAGGTCGGTGGCCCGGAACAGACCGCCGAGGGGCTGGTCCTGGGCGGCGAGTTCGCTGACGTACGTCTCGATGGGGTTCAGCCCGGTGGAGAGCACGACTTCGAGCACCCACGCGGTGTAGGCGGTGGCGCTCAGACCGAGGAGGGCGGCGATCGACCGCGTACCTTGTGGGGACATCGTGCGAATCATCCTAGTCAAGAGGGCGGGCTGGCGGCGCCGATGTGTCCGTGGGGCCGCCCGGTCCGGCAGGCCCTGGCGCCGTCGGCGCGCATCGGCAGCGCGACGGCTCGGTACGGGGATCGGGTCGCACGGTCGGTGGCGGGGTACACCGGCATGGGCCGACCTCAGGTTTCCGGGAGGAGGGGAAGGGGGCTGCTGGGGACTTCGTCGACGGGCGGACCGAGGAGGTCAAGGAGCTGTGTCGGGTCGTCCTCGCTCCTTGCTGCTCCCGGGGCGGTCGGAGGCGAAGCGGGGCTCGTCGGGATGGGCGGCGTTCCGGCCCTCCGCTCGTTTCCCCGTCGAGCCCTTCCCTTCTGGAGCGGGACGAAAGCGCAGGCCGGCGGGGGCAGCCGAGCGGATGGCCGGGATAGTGCTCCGGTCGCTCGGGCAGCAGGGCTGCGCATTGCCCCCGGAGCGGTTCCGTCAGCCGTGCTGGAAGCGCGGGCACGACTCTCCCCAGTGCTCGCAGAACGTTGCAACTCCCTGATCTTCGGCACCCGTCCCCGTCCTGCTGCCGGGCCCCGTCATCGAGTCACGGCCTTGACCATCGGTGTCTCTGTGCGCGATCCGCACCCGACGAACATGAAGTGCCGGGTGTGGACCGCCGTGACGTAAAGCCGGGCAGACGCGGTTCGTGCTGATCAGTGGGCGCTGCATCCGATGGGCAGCGCATCCGTGAGGACGAGTCGGGGTCAGAGGGCGCCGAGCGGCTCAGCCGTGGAGAGTGACGTGGAGCAGCGGACGGCCAGCGGCGTCGAACAACGCGGCTCCGCAATCGCAGCGCTCGTCGGCCAGGGTCTGGTCCGCCGGCAGTTCCCAGACCAGCATCTGCGAGCAGTTCGGGCAGTCCAGGCTGACCAGGGTCTCTTCGGGTTCCGAGCCCCAGGCCCGCACCGGGAAGCCCTCGTGCATCAACCCGGTGGGCTCGCGCCCATCGGTCAGCGCGACCAGTACCTCGTAGGTGTCGGTGCCGTTCTCCCGCACCATGAGCGTACAGCGGAGGTCTGCCAGCACACCGGACAGGTGGTCGAGCTGACGGACCAACAAATCACCGCGGTGCAGGGATAGTTCGGTCTCGGCTGCTCGGTAGACGACGGTGGTGTCGACGTCCGTCGGCTCCACCCCGAAGGCCCGTACTCGACCGGCCGCGAACGCAGCCAGCTGACCCGGGCGGTCCTCACCGGACCAGTCCATCCTGAACATCACGCTGTCGACGTGAACCCCCCGGGCCCGTTCGCCGGGGCTCAGGACCAGCTCTTCCAGCCCTTCCAGCTCTTCCAGCTCTTCCAGCTCTGTCACGACGATCACGCTATCAACTGCGGGGTGGCGGACGGTGCCGTTGTCGTGCATGACCAACATCAGCCTCTGCATCCACCCGCGCGTCCTCTTGGACCATCCGGTCCGGGAACGAGCCCGTCCGCTCCTCCTCGATGCCCAGCAGCCCCAGGAAGGCCGCGCCCGCCGGGGTCAACCGGACCCGGTGACTGGTGCGTTCGAAGAGTCTCGCCCCCAACTCCTTCTCCAGGCGCGCGATCTGATGGCTGAGTGCGGACTGGACCACCATGCAGCGTTGGGCGGCCCTCGTGAAGCTGTTCATCTCGGCCACGGCGATCACGTACCGCATCTGCTGAAGCTCCATGGATCCATCGTGATGTGAGATCCATTGCGTGACAAACATGCGTTGGACTCATCGATGCCCTCGACCCGACACTGGTGACAACGCACACGGCAGGAACGCCCTCGGGTCGAACTTCGGCGGACGGGCCCCCGATCGGGGGGCGTCC
This sequence comes from Streptomyces sp. NPDC058877, assembly GCF_042742855.1. Classification (NCBI taxonomy): domain Bacteria; kingdom Bacillati; phylum Actinomycetota; class Actinomycetes; order Kitasatosporales; family Streptomycetaceae; genus Streptomyces; species Streptomyces sp. NPDC058877. Next base: position 10,330 of record NZ_JBHYMF010000065.1, read on the forward strand.
GGCGTGCCCGAGAGCCGTGTTTCCGGTGCCCCTTCCCTCCCTCGCCCCTCCCCTGCCGCACCCCGGCGCGCGCCGCCGCCGATCCCTGCCTCGGCACGCCTCCGCGCCCGTGACGACGAAAGGACGAACGACCGCCATGAGCGCCGCGCCACCACGTTCCGAGAAGACCACCGCCGACATCTGGGTCGACCCCCGCTGCCCCTGGGCGTGGATCACCTCGCGCTGGATGCTGGAGGTGGAGCAGGTCCGGTCGCTGGAGACCCGTTTCCACATCATGGGCCTGTCGCTCCCCAAACCAGGGCCGGGAGGTACCGGAGCAGTACCGCCAGGGCATGATCGACCGCTGGGCGTGCGTACGCGTGTGCATCGCGGCACAGCAGCGGTGCGGCAACGAAGTGCTGCGCCCCCTCTACGACGCCATGGGCCGCCTGATCCACCGAGAGAAGGCCGGGCTGGGCCACGGCATGATCCGCGCCGCCCTGAGGGAGGCGGGCCTGTCCGCCGACCTGATCGAGGCCGCGGAGGACACCTCCTGGGACGAGGCGTTGCGGGCCGAGCACCACGAGGGGATGGCCCCGGTCGGTTCCGAGGTCGGCACCCCCGTGATCCACGTTCCCGGCCCCGGCGGGAAGCCGCTAGCGTTCTTCGGCCCCGTGCTCACGCCCGCCCCCCGTGGCGAGGCCGCCGGGAGGCTCTGGGACGGCGTGCTCGCTGCGGCGAGCACCGACGGCTTCTTCGAGCTGAAGCGCGGCCGTGACCGCGCCCCGGTGTTCGACTGAGCCGGCCGGGGACGGACGTCGGGAACCACGGGGATTCGAGGCGAGATGAAGCACACGCAGAATGCACTCACGGCGGCCCTGACCGGCCTGGCTCCGGCCGTCTGGGGCAGCACCTACCTGATGACCACCGAGCTGCTGCCACCGGACCGGCCGCTCCTGGCAACCACCGTGCGGGCCCTGCCCGGCGGTCTGTTCCTGCTGGCCCTCGGCCGGAAGCTTCCCGTCGGCATCTGGTGGTGGCGCGCACTGATGCTGGGCGTTCTGAACATCGGCGCCTTCAACTTCCTGCTCTTCGTCGCGGCCTACCGACTCCCGGGCGGCATCGCCGCCATGATCATGTCGGCGCAGCCCGTGTTCGTCGTGGTCCTCGCCGCCCTCTTCCTCGGTGACGGAGCAAGGACCATCCACGCCCTGGCCTGCGCGATGGGCACCGGGGGCGTGGTGCTGCTCGTCTTCAAAGGCGCGGCAACGCTTGACGTCATCGGCGTGCTCGCCACAGTCGGCGGAGCCCTTTGCATGGCTTCGGGCATCACCCTGACCAAACGGTGGGGTCGACCGGAGGGCGTCAGTCTGCTCACCTTCACCGGGTGGCAGCTCACGGCGGGCGGCCTGGGACTGCTGCCGTTCTGGCTGTCACTGGAAGACCTTCCCGACGACCTCACGGGCGACAACGTCTTCGGATTCGTCTACCTCATCGTCCTGGGCGCGGTTCTGGGCTACGTCGTCTGGTTCCGGGGCGTCGAACGCCTGCCCGCCGTGGCGGTCTCCTTCCTGGCGCTGGGCAGCCCGATCGTGGCGACCCTGCTGGGTTACCTCGTCAAGGACCAGACACTGTCCGTCCTGCAGATCGTCGGCATGGTCGTCGTCCTCCTGACGGTCGTGCTCGGCCAACCACGCCCTCTCCGCCCGAAGTCCGGGCAAGCTCCCTCTGCTCCGCCCCGCACCGCTCCCCCACACCTCCCCGACCGCCCCGCTCCGAAACGGGAACGCAGCGGATGACGGCGGCCGCTCCTCCCCGTGCCGTGACCTCCCGGTGAACCACAGCGCCATGGGGTCCGCGCACCTCACCCGACCACGTCCGGAGAAACGAGATGTCCGTGCGAGGAGAGACAAACACGCCCGTCGCGCCACAGCAGCGGGTGTCACCGACCCGGGGACGGCTCGGTGTGGCCGCCATCACCACCGTCCTCGTCGTCTTCGACATCGGCGGTGCGGTGGGCAACTTCGTCGGTGGTCACGTGGTCATGTGATCATGTGGTCATGTGGTCAACAAGAGCCTGCGGGGTGGCTTCGCCGTGGGCAGCCTGATCTTGATTGCCGCTCTCGCCCTGCTGCTGGCCGCCGGGACACGGCCGCGGCCTGGCACCTGACGACCGTCGAGCATGATCCCCTCGGTCCCGCCCCGCGCTGAGGGCGCAACCGGGTAGCAAAGGTCACGCACACCCCCGCCGCGACGATCCGTACCACCGCGAGTGCCCGGTCCTGTTCCTTCTCTGCCTGCTCCGACCTCCAAAGGACCCGCCGCACCTGCCGGACCCCCCTCGCCAGAACTGTGGTGCGGCCGTCACAGCCGACACATAGAGTTCGCCTGTTCACAGGGGTAGGGAGCAAGAAGTCGATGAAGATCAGCAGAACCGTCCAGGCAGCCGTCGCGATGGGTCTCGTGGGGGGCCTCGCGGGATGTGCACCGGGCGGGTCCGAGGGTGGGGACGCCCGGTCGGCGGCGCGGGCCGAGGCGGTCCGTTATGCGTCCGCCGGGCTGCTGCCGGAGCGATTGGCCGCGGACGGTACGACGATCGTGGTCGGCAATCCCGTGGCCAGTTCGACGGTGCAGGTGCTCGAGGACCCGCGCTGCCCCGTCGTCGAGGAGTACGAACGAACCGGCGCCCCCGCGCTTCAGAAGCTGCTGCTTGCGGGGGAGGTCAAGGCCGAGTACACGTTCGCTTCCTTCAGGGACGTCCAGCTCAGCGGCGACGGCTCGAAGCAAGCCGTGAACGCGCTGCGCGCCGCACTACAGAAGGGCAAGTTCGTCGAGTACCACACGGTGCTCTTCAAGAACCAGGCTGCCGTCGAAAGCAGCGGCGGGTTCACCACCGAGCGCCTGCTGGAACTGGCCGAGGAGGTTCCGGGGCTTCGCGACGAGACCTTCGATGCGGCGGTCCGGACGATGAAGTACCGGTCGTTCGTCACTGCCTCCGAGGAGGCCTACCAACAGACCGGCGACGATCCGACCGGCCCCGGTACACCCACGGTCATCGTCAACGACCACACCATCGACGGCGGTCTGTACGGGATCAACTTCGACCCGACGCTGCTCAACCGCCTGGTGCTGGACCTTCACGAGCGCCCCTACACCTGGGACGCGCTCTACGCGCCGCTCAAGAAGAGAATGGAAGCCCAGGACGCCGGGGCCTGAAACGGCACCGACCGGGACAGAAGACACGGTGCCGGTTCCCGATGGCCGCCTTCCTTCCGGACGGGCTGCGGCGAGGGCGCTCAGCCGGCGAAGAAGGTACTGGTCAGCAGGACGTGGGCGGCGGTGCCGCCGGCAATGCTGAGCAGGACGTTGCGTCGCCACAGGTGAAGACCGACGGTGACGGCCAGTCCCGCGAGCGGGACCAGGGAACGCACCTCGGTCACGGACAGGTCGCGCAGGCAGTAGACGATCAGGATGATCATGACGCCGGCCGGCATGCGCGTGCTCAGGTACTGGACCGTGCTACTGGAGCGCAGCGGGGCGAGGGCTGCGAACGGCAGGATTCGCAACGCCCAGGTGACCGCGGCGGCGACGAGGACCGCGGCGACGGCATGGGTGGGGTCAGGCACGGTTGGCCCTCCTGTCGGTCATCATGGTCATCAGGTGCCGGGCCAGCAGACCGGTGGTGAACAGCGCGAAGGCGACCAGCAGCATCCGGTCCGGGAAAACGATCCGGGCCAGGAGAGCACTGCACAGAGCGAGCAGCGGGGTGGGCAGATCACCGCGCAGGTCCCGCAGCGCGTCCAGCGCCAGTACGGCGAACAGGGCGGTCAGGGCGAAGTCCAGGCCGGTGACGCCCTCGGGGATGAGCGAGCCCAGCAGCGCCCCGGCGGTCGCGCTCCCCGCCCAGTAGACGTGCAGGTAGAACTGCGTCCACAGGATGCGAGCGCCGGGCCAGGAGCGAGCCCGCTCGGCCGAGGCCAGGGCGTACGCCTCGTCGCACAGGGCGAACGTGCTGTACGCCTTGCCGAGCCGACCGGGCACGCGGTGCAGGGGGAAGGACAGCCCGTAGAAGACGTGCCGCACGTTGACCAGGAACGCGGCGGCTGCCACCGACGCCAGCGGTGCCGTGGCGACGACGAGACCGATGAGCAGGAACTCGAACGAGCCGCCGAAGGCGACCGCGGCCGACAGGGACGCCCACCACCAGGCCAGACCCGACTGGGCGGCGAGGGCCCCGAAGGCAAGGCCCAGCGGAACGAAACCCAGTCCCACCGGCAGGGACTCACGGAACGCCGTCCGAGCTTCGGACGAGGCATGTCCTGCCGGACCGGGCGCAGACCGCACCGGAGCCGCAGCAACAGAAGGTATTGGCATGGAGACATTTTAGAAAAGATTCGTCCTCACATGGTTGCGCATCATGGTTCTATGATCGACTCATGGGCAATAAAACAGCACTCGACGCGATTGATCGCGAAATTTTGTTTCACCTCAGCGAAGACGGTCGTCTGACCAACGTCGAACTTGCCAAACGGGTCGGCCTCACCCCGCCACCGTGCCTGCGTCGCGTCAGACGACTGGAAGAAGCCGGCATCATCACCGGCTACCGGGCCGCCATCGACCCGGCCGCCATCGGCCGCGGCCTCGAAGTGCTCATCGACGTCGAGATCTACGCCAACGACCGCAAGAGCTTCGAAGAGTTCGAGAAGATCGTCGCCTCCTACGAGGAGGTCATCGAGTTCCGCCGCATGTACGGTCGCCCCGACTACTTCGTCCGAGCCGCCGTCGCCGACCATGCCGCCTGCGAGGCCTTCCTCACCGGCAAGCTCAGCGGACTTCCCGGGGTCCTGCGCTTCACCTCCCACCTCACCATGAAGACGATCAAGTCCGTCGATTGATCCTCGGCGGGATGCGATCCGCGTCGGACCTCCGACCTCATCACGGCTTCCCCCCGACGTCGCTCCGACAGGGAGGCCGCCGCACAGAACGCGACCCCCGCGCCCATGGCACCCCACCCGTTGACGACGACGTCTCACCCAGCCTCGCCCCGACCCATCTGCGGTGCGGTGACGCCTGCGCCCGGCTCGCCGTCGGATGCGGCATCGGCAGCGACGAACTCGGTCCCGACGACCCTGACCGTGGAGGGACGCCCGAGCCCGACGAGGCACCGGACCGATTCACGGGTCTCCGCCGGCGGCATCCCGGCCCGACCGAACCGTTACCGCACGTCGCTTCGGTATCGGCCGGGTCCGGACTATGGTCGTGGACGCGTACAACCGTTCCACCCCGGGGGATTTCCACCATGCGCATCCAGCGCCCGCTGCTGCCCACCCTGCTCGTCACCGCCCTGCTCGGCATCGGCGCCACCGCCTGCGACAGCAAGACGACGGCCCGTGACGGCGCTCCGCCGGCCAGTGCCGCGGCGGAGTCCCCGGCGGCCACCATCAGCGCCTCCTCTTCGGCGCCGAGCCCCGCCGGCACCTCCTCGGCCCCGAGCACCTCCGCCGTCCCGTCCGCCAGCGCCTCCGAGCCGGACTCGGCCACCCCGTCCCCCTCGGCCAGCCGCACCAGCAGCACGCCCCGCCCGGCGGTCGAGACGAAGGCCAGCACGACGGCTCCGGTCCAGCGGACCACGCTGCGGATGACGGTCAGCACCAGCGGTGGCCGGCTGACGCTGCCCAGGGGTGGCGCCGCCCAGGAGTTCACCGTCACGCTGCGCAACGGCAACGCCAAGGCGTACTCCCGCATCCGGCTCGGCTTCCAGATGGAGTTCATGATCGCCGAACCCGGGCAGCCGGTCGACCCCGGAACCGGCGGCTTCCTACTGGAGCGCCGGAACCCGGCGACCGGCACCTGGCAACCGGCCGCGCTGCGGATCGCCAACGACGTGATGGTGCCCTCGCTCTACCACGACGGTGCTCCCCTGGCCAGGAACGAGGTGCGCACCGAGCGCTACCGGCTGCGGGCCAACGCCGGCGGCCCGGTCGGCAGCAACCCGCTGATGATCCACGCCCTGGACACCTCCCTCCCCAGCGTGCCGCTGCCCGAGGGCCGGCCGGCCACCCACTACCTGCCCACCCTGATCACCGCCGGCTGAGGATCCCCTGACCGTCGGCAGCCGTCCCGGCCACAGCAGGGACGAGCCGGTGGGGCGAACCCGCTGATCAGCGCGTCACGGATACACGAGCGGGCCCTCCCGCACGGCTGCGACGCTCCGCCATCGCTCCACGCGGGGTGCATCGGGAACGCACTGCGTGACCGCGGGTAGAAGTTCCGCAGGGGCTCAGAGGAAGATCGCGATCGGGTTCAGCGTCAGCTCCCCCGCTCGCTGTTCCACGTCGGCACCTTGCCCGGGCAACGGGCCCGGAGCTCCCCGGTGGAGCACTCGGCGTTCTCGAAGCCCCCGCGGACACCGGGCGCCTCGCAGGTGATCCTCACCCGGTCATCATCGTGCCGCTCGCGCAGGGCGTCGACGAGGACCCCGTCGGGGGCGACCTCGCCGGTGGTGAGGTCGGTGTGGACCAGCGCGTCCTCTTTGTGCGTGGTGTCCATGAGCAGCCGAATCACCTCGATCGGAGTCTCCTCACGGATGTGAGCGGTCACGGTCTCCCCGGTGACGGACCGCCCTCCCCCGGCCGGCCCCCAGCCGAGCCTCGCCCACAGGCCCACACGGGTGTCGATGTCGATCCGGTCAAGAGTCTTGAGGTCGGCATCGGAGCGAACCTCCACGGTACGTTCCCACAGCACCCGACCGCCGGAAGGACGGCACGTTGCCGATGGGGACGCGCAGCGGCCCAGAGGGCTCGAAGTCCCGCTTGACGGGAAGCCGTTGGGTGGGCTGCATCAGCTTCTTCTGCACGTCGGCGCTCAGCAGCCAGTCGACGGCCTTACCGTACGCCTTGCGCTCGGTGGGATCGAACAGCAGCAGCGGGGACTGGGGGAGCGCCATGCCGTCGTCGGGGTAGACCGGCCACCGAACCGGAGTCCATCGGCAGGGTCCGCGACCTCGTCACGACGCCGAACGCGACGGTCCCTGGAGGATCTGACGCTGGCTCCGTTTTCGCACCGTGGATATCTTTCTCCTTCCGAACCATGCCGGGGGGGAGAGAAGTGGACGAGATCGGGGCATCCCTTGTTGCGGGGCGCAGCGTGGCGAAGTTGGGCCGCGAGACGCTCGTCCTCCGGGTGGGGCGGCAGACGACCCGCATTCCCATCGCGCGCGTGAACACGGTGGACACCGGAACCCGATCCCTGGCAGTGCACTTGCACGACGGTTCGACGTACGAGGTCCGTGGGCCGAGCCAAACCGAGGTGGACAACTTCGCGGTAGCGGTGCGAACCCGGATCGCCCGAAGCGGCGGCTTGACGACCGGTGTTCCGGAGGTGACGACCGAGGTACAGGGATCCAACGGCTGCTCGGCCCTCGTGTACGGGTACGGAGGGACACTGACCGCATATTCCGTCGCCCTGAACCTGATCGGCGGACCCGAAAGACTCGTCTACCTCCTGCCGGTGGGAATCTTCAGCCTGGTGGCCGTGATGTTCTCCTTCGGGTTCCTCCAGGGGGCCCTGAAGGACCTCCGCCACCGCTCATGGCCGAAGGTCACCGGCACGGTTCTCAAGGGCGGGCCCAGGAACTCGCCCCTCCAGGTCGTCTACCTCGTCGCCGGCGGGCACGAACAGCGTTCCACCGTCGAAATCGACAGCACCGACCGCTGGATTTCGGACGGCCGTCCCGTTCGCCTGCGCTACGACCCGGAGAATCCCGCGGTGGCACACTCGCCGAGCGGTACGGTATCGAAGGTGTTCTCCTTCGTCGTGGCCGCCGGAACCACCACGGCCACGGTCGTGTATGCCGCCGAAGGCCTGATCACCGACTTCGGTTCTTGAGGACGGCGTCGCTCCCGGGCTGAGGACTTGCCGGTCTACGAACCCCTGCTGCCCCGGTCCAGGCGGGACCTGCCACGTACGCGCTGGGCACGACCGTTCATGGGCTCCGTCAGCACGCACCCGATGGGGAGGACGCGTCGTCGGCACGGTCCGGTGCGGGGCACGCGGACCTCCTCAAGGCGGCGCAGGCCGCGAATGCGGCCCCACGGCCCGTACCCGACGGCACGTCCCGCCGTGGAACACCGGTCCGGACCCGGAACCGGATGCCGTCGACCCATCGTCGTCGAGGCCGGACCCACGGTCGCCCCGCCTCCGTGCTCTTCGGCAACAACGGCTCCGACACCGCCCGCTGCTCATCCGTGGGGTCGCCCCGCCCCATGGACCGTGATCGTCGACGGTCCGAGATCCTCTTCCGGTACACGGCTTGGGGTCCGAACCGGCGTGCAGGATGATGCGGGTGTGATCACCATTCATCTGAAGTACGAGATCGACGCCGACAAGCTGAAGGACTTCGAGGAATACGGTCGTCGCTGGGTCGGGCTCGTCAACCGGTTCGGCGGGACGCACCACGGCTACTTCCTGCCGAGTGAGGGCGACAGCGACATCGCCTACGCCCTCTTCTCGTTTCCCAGCCTCGCCGCGTACGAGCAGTACCGCACGGACAGCATGACGGACCCGGAGTGCCAGGACGCCTTCGCGCTGGCCCGCAACACCCGCTGCATCAAGCGGTACGAGCGCCGCTTCCTGCGACCGCTCGACGTCGTGTCCTGACGGTCCCGGGGGATGTGGACCCGGTTCGACCGTGACGCGAGAAGGGCCTTGCGGGGCGGTCAGGCCACGGCACCCGGCTTCTCCCCCGGTCACCGGCCGCCGGCCGCCCGCATGCCCCTGGCACGGGCGGTCGTCGTCGCCGTGTCGGAGCCGAGGAGGTCGAGGACTTCACGGGCGCGGCCCGGCTGGGAAGAGGCGGCCAGTACGGCCCCGCTGAACATCGAGCTGATCGCGGTGCCACCCGGGAGCGGGCCGGCGACGGTGACTCCCGGGAGGTCCATCAGTTCGCTGTGCTGCTGGAAGGCCAGGTCCGCCCTGCCGGACGTCAGCAGGCTGCCGGCAGGCACGCCCGATGGTGCCTGGACGAGGCGGTCCCGGAGCACGTCGGTGAGGCCGAGCCGGGCGATCAGGTCAACGAGGGCCGTGCCGCTGGGGCCCGTGGAGTAGGCGATCCCCTCCGCTGACAGCAGCGCGATCCGCAGGTCGGACTCCGAGCGCAGCGCCGGAGCCGGTGTTCCCTCCGGCACGGCGGCGACGACCTCGGAGACCCACAGCGGACGCACCGTGTCGTCGAGGACGTACCCCTCATCGGCCAGTCCGGCCACCGCCCCGTCGGCCAGTACGAGTACGTCGGCCCCGGCGCCGGCGCGCACCCGCTGTGCGACTTCGACGCCGCCCGCGGAATCGAAGCGCACGGGAAGTCCGTGGGTGCGCCGGATGTGTTCGGTGAGTTCGGCGAGTACGGGGCGGGTCGCCATCGAGGACAGCCCGGAGATCTCTCGGTCCACGTCTCCTCCTTGGTGTGCGGCAGATGGTACGGCGCGAGGTCGGGCGGCTCAACGCGGGTCTGCGAGACTGATCCGTGTGAGCACACCCCGGAGCACGGCGGCGGGAAAGGTCCTCCTGGTCCTGTCGGCCTTCGACCGCGAGCACCCGTCGCAGACCCTGTCGGAGATCGCCCAGCGGACGGGGTTGCCCCTCAGCACCGCGCACCGCGTGGTGGCGGAGTTGGCAGGATGGGGGGCCCTGGAGCGCGCGGAGGACGGGGCGTGGCACGTCGGGCTGCGGCTGTGGGAGATCGCCTCCGGCTGTCCGCGCACCCAGATCTTGCGGGACACCGCCCTGCCGTTCATGCAGGACCTCTACGAGGCGACCCACGAGAACATCCAGCTCGCGGTGCGCGAGGGCACGGAGCTCGTGTTCGTCGAACGGATCGCCGGGCACCGGTCGGTGCAGCTGTTGACGATGGTCGGTAGCCGCTTCCCGGTCGGCTCCACCGGGATGGGACGGGTGTTGCTGGCGCACGCGCCGCACGACATCCAGGAGGAGGTCCTCGGATCTCCTCTGCGGGCCTGGACCCCGCACACCGTCACCGACCCGAAGACACTGCGGGCGCAGCTGGACCGCATCCGGCGCGAACAGGTCTTCGTCAGCGACCGACAACTCTCGGAGGACACGGTCGCGGTGGCCACACCCGTGCGGATCGGGCGGACCGGACCTGTCAGCGCCGCTCTGGGGATCGTCGTCGCGGCACGGAGTGCGAGCCGCGCGCGAGGGTTGCGCGAGCCGCTGCTCAGGGCCACGTACGGGATCTCCGAGGAGCTCGGTCGGCGGGCCCGCACGGTGGTCTGACGTCCGGGAGGGCTTCCGCCTGACGGAAACGCCGGCGACCTGCTGCCGCTCCGGGTGCCAACGTTCGGGGTGTTCGGAACGTTCGCAACCGCTCAGGAGACGCCATGCCCGACATCCCCGTCGACACCGTTGCCCCGGTTCCCGTCGACACCGTCGTCCGGGTTCCGGTCGCCGTGGTCGGCGGCGGGCCGGCCGGTCTGATGCTGGCGCACCTGCTCGGACGGGCGGGGGTCGAGACGATCGTGGTCGACACCCGCACCCGGCGCGAGATCGAGACGACGCAACGGGCGGGCATCCTGGAGGCCGACGCGGCCCGCGACCTGGTCGAAACCGGCGTCTCCGACCGGATCCTGCGCGAGGGCCACGAGCACGAGGGCGTCGAACTCCGCTTCGGCGGCCGGGCGCACCGCATCCACTTCAAGGAGCTGGTGGGCGCCTCGACGTGGCTCTATCCGCAGACCGACGTCTTCACCGACCTGGCCGACGCACGGAACCGCGACGGCGGCACGGTCCACTTCGGCATCAAGGACACCGAGGTTCTCGACACCACGACCAGCGCCCCCCGGGTCCGCTACACCGCGCCGGACGGCAGCCGCCACGAAATCCGGGCCCGGTACGTCGTCGGCGCGGACGGCTCGCGCAGCATGTGCCGCGACCTGGTGCCCGAGGAACGGCGGACGCGGTACGGCAAGGACTACCCCTTCGCGTGGTTCGGGATCCTGGCCGAGGCACCGACGAGCGCGCCCGAACTCGTCTACGCCCACTCCGAACACGGCTTCGCGCTGATCAGCCAGCGCACCGAGTCCGTGCAGCGGATGTACTTCCAGTGCGCCCCCGACGAGTCCCCCGACGCCTGGCCGGACGACCGGATCTGGGAGACGTTGCAGGCCCGGGTGGCCGGCGAGGACGGCTTCCGCCTGAAGGAGGGACCGGTCCTGGAGAAGACGGTGCTGCGGTTCCGTTCCTTCGTGCAGGAGCCGATGCGCTGGGGCTCCATGGCCCTGGCCGGCGACGCCGCGCACACCGTGCCGCCGACCGGTGCCCGCGGACTCAACCTCGCGCTGCACGACGTGAAGGTCCTCGCCGACGTGCTGCAGCGCGCCCTCGGCCGCGAAGGCGAGGTCGCACTGGACGACTACCAGCCGCGAGCCCTCCAACGGATCTGGCGGGCGCAGAACTTCTCCTCCTGGATGACCCGGCTGCTCCACACCGCACCCGGCGACTCCGCGTTCGACCTGCGGCGTCAGCTCGGCGAACTCGACAACGTGGTCGGCACGCACGCCGGGCGCGCCTATCTGGCCGAGCAGTACACCGGCTGGCCCACCCGCGACCACGACCACTGACCCCGACGACCACGAGGCATTCCCATGATCATCGACTGTCACGGTCACTTCACCACCGCCCCGCCGCAACTGGCGGAGTGGCGCGACCGGCAGATCGCGGCGGCCGAGGGCCGCGGCCCCGTCCCGGCCCCCGACGAGTTGGTCATCTCCGACGAGGAGCTGCGCACGGCGATCGAGGACAACCAACTGCGGCTGATGGACGAGCGCAACATCGACCTCACCGTCTTCTCGCCGCGCGCCAGCTTCATGGCCCACCACATCGGCGACTTCGCCGTCTCCTCGGTCTGGGCTCGGATCTGCAACGACCTGGTCCACCGGGTCAGCAGCCTCTACCCCGACCGCTTCGCCATGGGCGCGATGCTGCCGCAGTCGCCGGGCGTCGCCCCCGGAACCTGTCTGCCCGAGCTGCGCCGTGCGGTCGAGGAGTTGGGTGCGGTCACGGTCAACCTCAACCCCGACCCGTCCGGCGGCCGTTGGACCGCACCGCCGCTGACCGACCACGGCTGGTACCCGCTCTACGAGGCCCTGGTCGAGTACGACGTCCCCGCGATGATCCACGTCAGCACCTCGTGCAACCCGGCCTTCCACACCACCGGCGCGCACTACCTGAACGCCGACACCACGGCGTTCATGCAGCTGCTCCAGGGCGACCTGTTCGCCGACTTCCCGACCCTGCGGTTCGTGATCCCGCACGGCGGCGGGGCCGTGCCGTACCACTGGGGCCGGTTCCGGGGCCTGGCGATGGCGCTGGGCGGGCCGGCCCCGGAGGCGCTGCTCGACAACGTCTCCTTCGACACCTGCGTCTACCACCAACCCGGCATCGACCTGCTGACCGGGGTGATCCCCAGCCGGTCGGTCCTCTTCGCCAGCGAGATGATCGGCGCGGTCCGCGACGTCGACCCGCGCACCGGCCACCACTTCGACGACACCAAGCGGTACGTGGACGCCACCCCGCACCTGTCGGACGAGGAGCGCGCCGCTGTCTACTCCGGCAACGCCCTGCGCGTCTACCCCCGCCTCGCCGCCCGCCTCGCCGCGGCCGGCCGCTGACCCCCGTCCTCCAGGAGAACCACCCATGGAACACACCGAGATCGGCGTCGTCCGCACGAGGATCGACCGGGCCGACCCGCAGGCCGTCGCGGAACTGTCGAAGTTCGGCGTCGCGACGATCCACGAGGCCATGGGCCGGGTCGGACTGCTACGCCCCTACCTGCGCCCGGTCTACCCCGAGGCCCGGCTGTGCGGCACGGCGGTGACCGTGCTGCTCCAGCCCGGCGACAACTGGATGCTGCACGTGGCCGCCGAGCAGATCCGGGACGGAGACGTCGTCGTCGCGGCCTGCACGACGGAGAGCGAGGACGGCTTCTTCGGCGAACTGCTCGCCACCTCGTTCCGGGCCCGCGGCTGCCGGGGCCTGGTCATCGACGGCGGTGTCCGCGACGTCGCCGACCTGGAGGGGATGAACTTCCCCGTCTTCTCTCGCGCGATCAACGCCAAGGGCACGGTCAAGGCCACCCTCGGCTCCGTCAACGTGCCCGTGGTCTGTGGCCACGCCCTCGTGCGCCCCGGTGACGTGATCGTCGCCGACGCCGACGGCGTCGTCGTGGTTCCGCGTGAGCGGGCCGCCGAGGTCGCCCGGGCGTCGGCCGCACGGGAGGCGGGCGAGGCGGGCAAGCGGGAACGGTTCCGCGCGGGCGAACTCGGCCTGGACGTGTACGGCATGCGCGGCCCCCTGGCCGAGCTCGGTCTGCGGTACGAGGACTGACGATGACGACGAGCTTCGAGAAGACTCCGGGCTGGCTGGACTGGTACGCGGGCCCGAGTCGCCCCCGGTTCACGCTGCCCGCGGGTGCCGTCGACGCGCACTGCCACGTCTTCGGCCCGGGCAGCGAGTTCCCCTACTCTCCCGAACGCAAGTACACCCCTTGCGACGCGTCCAAGGAGCAGCTCTTCGAGCTGCGTGACCACCTGGGCTTCGCCCGCAGCGTCGTGGTGCAGGCGACCTGTCACGGCGCCGACAACTCCGCCATGGTCGACGCGCTGCGGGCCTCCGGCGGGCTGGCCCGGGGCGTGGCGACGCTGCGCCCCGACGTCACGGACGAGCAGGTGCGGGAGCTGCACGGGGCGGGCGTGCGCGGTGTGCGGTTCAATTTCGTCAAACGGCTCGTCGACGGGGTGCCCCAGCAGGACTTGTGGGACGTCGTCGAACGGATAGCCCCCTACGGATGGCACGTCGTCGTCTACTTCGAGGCCGCCGATCTCCCCGATCTGCGCGCGTTCTTCCTGTCGATACCGGTACCGCTGGTCATCGACCACATGGGCAGGCCGGACACGGTGAAGGATCCGGAAGGACGCGAGTTCGAGGCGTTCTTGGACTTCATGCGGGCCCGACCGGACATCTGGTGCAAGGTGACCTGCCCGGAGCGACTGTCCCGGAACGGCCCGCCCGCCCTCGACGACGAGCAGTCGGCCTACCGCGATGTCGTCCCCTTCGCCCGGCGGGTGGTCGAGGAGTTCCCCGACCGGGTGCTGTGGGGCACCGACTGGCCGCACCCCAACCTCACCGACCACATGCCCGATGACGGTCTGCTCGTCGACTTCGTCCCGCACATCGCGCAGACGCCCGAACTCCGGCACAAGCTCCTGGTCGACAACCCCATGCGCCTGTACTGGCCCGACGCCGACTGACCCTTCCTGGATTGGAGTTCCGGCATGCCGCTGGACAAGACCTACAAGTTGGTTCCGGGGACCACGATCTTCGACTCCGAGCAGTCGGCCAAGGGTTACCACCTCAACCAGTTCTGCATGTCATTGATGACGGCGGAGAACCGCGCGGCCTACCTCGCCGACGAGCGCGCCTACCTCGACGCCTGGCCACTGCGGGAGGAACAGAAGCGGGCCCTGCTCGACCGCGACCTCAACGCGGCGATGCGCGAGGGCGGCAACATCTACTTCCTCGCCAAGTGGGGCGCCACGCTGGGCCTCTCGTTCCAGCAGATGGCGGGCTCGATGACCGGCATGACCGAGGAGGAGTACCGTGCCATGATGGTCGACGGCGGCCGCTCCGTCGAGGGCAACCGCATCGACCACGCCGCCCTCGAAGCCGCCCACGCACCGGCGCCGCCGGCCGCGCACGCCACCGTCACCGGCGCCGTCTTCACCTCGCACGTGCCGGCGATCGGCGCGGCGCTGGACCACGGCAAGACCGAAGAGCCCTACTGGCGGCCGGTCTTCGACGGATACGAGTACGCCAAGGCGTGGGAGCGGGAGAACGTCCCCGACGTGATCTTCCTGGTCTACAACGACCACGCCAGCACCTTCGACCAGTCGATGGTCCCGACCTTCGTGCTCGGCACCGGCGCCTCCTACCCCATAGCCGACGAGGGATACGGCCCCCGCCCCGTGCCCGACGTCGAGGGCGACCCCGACCTGGCCGCGCACATCGCGCACTCGCTCATCCGCGACGACTTCGACCTCACCCTCGCCAACGAGATGGCCGTCGACCACGGGCTGACCGTCCCCCTGTCGCTGATGTTCGGCAACGTCGAGAAGTGGCCGTGCAAGGTCATCCCGTTCCACGTCAACGTGGTGCAGTACCCCGTCCCCTCGGGTGCCCGCTGCTTCGCGCTCGGCCGGGCCCTGCGCAAGGCGATCGAATCGTACGACCAACCCCTCAAGGTGCAGGTGTGGGGCACCGGTGGCATGAGCCACCAGCTCCAGGGCCCCCGCGCCGGCCTGATCAACCGCGAGTGGGACAACGCCTTCCTGGACCGGCTGGTCGAGGACCCGGCCGGTCTGGCCGAGGTGCCGCACCTGGAGTACGTCGAGGAGGCCGGCTCCGAGGGCATCGAGCTGGTCATGTGGCTGATCGCCCGCGGCGCCCTGAGCGACGTCGACGGCTCCGGCGAAGTCAAGGTCAAGCACCGCTTCTACCACGTGCCGGCGTCCAACACCGCCGTCGGCCACCTGATCCTGGAAAACCACCCCGGGGCCGAAGGGCCCACCGAGAAGGAGTGACATGACTGACGACCGGAGCCTGCGGATCGCCCTGGCCGGCGGCGGCGCCTTCGGCGCCAAGCACGCGGCCGCGCTCCAGCGGATCGAGGGCGTCGAAGTGGCCGCCGTCGTGAGCAGCAGCCTCGAACGCGCCCGGAAGTTCGCCGCCGAGCAGGGCATCGGGCGCGCCGTCGCCACCCTGGACGAGGTGCTGGCGATGGACGACGTCGACGCCGTCGTCCTCGCCACCCCCACCCAGCTGCACGCCGGACAGACGCTGGCCTGTCTGGAGGCGGGCAAGCACGTGCAGGTCGAGATCCCGCTCGCCGACTCGCTCGGCGACGCCGAGGCGTGCCTGGCGGCGCAGGAGCGCACCGGGCTCGTCGGGATGGTGGGCCACACCCGCCGCTTCAACCCCAGCCACCAGTGGGTGAAGCAGCGGGTCGATGCCGGCGAGTTCGGCATCCAGCAGATGGACGTGCAGACGTACTTCTTTCGCCGGAAGAACCTCAATGCGCTCGGTCAGCCGCGGTCCTGGACGGACCACCTGCTGTGGCACCACGCCGCGCACACCGTCGACCTGTTCGCCTACCAGGCCGGATCGCCGATCGTGCAGGCGAACGCGATCCAGGGGCCCGTCCACCCCGAGCTGGGCATCGCGATGGACATGTCGATCCAGCTGCGCGCGGCGAACGGCGCGATCTGCACGCTGTCGCTGTCCTTCAACAACGACGGCCCGCTGGGCACGTTCTTCCGCTACATCGGCGACACGGGAACTTACATCGCCCGCTACGACGACCTGTTCACCGGCAAGGACGAGCCGATCGACGTGAGCGGTGTCGACGTGTCGATGGACGGCATCGAGCTCCAGGACCGCGAGTTCGTCGCCGCGATCCGCGAGGGCCGCGAGCCGAACTCCTCGATCGCCCAGGTCCTGGCCTGCTACCGGACGCTGGCCAGCCTGGAGGAGCAGCTGAACGCGGTCACGGGCTCGTGACCGCGCCGCCTCGGGCCGCCTCGGGCCGTTCGAAGTGCCGGCGGTCGGCCTCGGCTGTAGGAACCTGAGCCGTGCGTACGGCGTCCCGCCCACTCCGGAGGCCGCCGAGCGGCTGCTCCTGACGGCTGTGGAGGAGGGTGTCACGCTCTTCGACACGGCCGTGCCGTACGGCTTCGGCGCCAACGAGGAACTGGTCGGGCAGACACTCGCCGGGCACCGGGACCGGATCGTGCTGGCCAGCAAGTGCGGGATGACCGGGGTCGACGGACGCCGGGTCATCGACGGACGCCCGGAGACGATCCGGCGCACCGCCGACGAGGCGCTGGCCCGGCTGTGCACCGACGTCATCGACGTCTACCACCTGCACCGGCTCGACCGGGCGGTGCCCGTCGAGGAGAGCGTCGGGGCGATGGCCGAGCCGGTCACGGCCGGCAAGGTGCGCGCCCTGAGCCTCTCCGAGGTGTCCGCCGCGACCCTGCGGCGCGCGCCGTGCACCCGATCGCCGCGCTACAGAACGAGTACGGCCTCTGAACGCGCAACCCAGAGGAGGACACACTCGCGGCCACCCGTGAACACGGCATCCCCCTCGTGGTGTTCAGCCCGCTGGCGCGAGGCTTCCTCACCTCGGCGACGCCGGACTTCGACGCCCTTCCCATGAGCCCAGCTCATGCCTCGGCGACGCCGAAGGCGCCCTTGACGGTCCGGCTCGGCCCGCACGCGTCGAGATCGGTCGGCACCTGCATGTCGAGGCCGGCATGTGGCGACGAAGGAGTCTGGGATGGGGAATCACGGGCTCTGTCGGAGATCTTGTGACGCTCCATGGCCTCCTCTTGGACCAGGTTTCAGGGTCGCCACTCTGATCGGTAATCGGGGTGTTCGACATACGACTGCGCGAGCACGCGCAGGGCATGACGAAGACCGGCCACGCGGGTGTCGGAAGGGTCCATCCCCTCGTACTCCCGAGCCAGCATGTCGACCAGGTCGAGCATCGGCAGGTGACTGTCAAGGAGTGCGTCGCCCCCGAAGCGGTAGGCCACCTCGGCATAGGCATGGTTGTCCGCCTCGTAACGGGCGTGAAGAAACCTCAGGAGATCGTCCACGAGAGGATTCTCGGCGATCTCCAGCGGTGTTGGCGGAGGTCCTGGTCAGTTCACGCCCGGAGGAGGAGGCATATGCGGAGGAGGTCGGGGTTGGCGCGGCCTGAAGTGACCCCACGGGTCCCGACACTTCCGTTTTATGCCGCGAGGTCCGGCCGTTGATGGCAACGGATCCTCGCCTGGTACGGCGTGGCGAAGGACGCCTCGCTGCCGAGGCGTTCGGGGTTGTCGCCGACCGTGATGCGCAAGGCCGCCGCGCTGTCCGGGCCGATACCGTTCACGTCGAGCAGGCCAGGCGTGCTCGACGTGACGGCATCGGATATCCGTTTGGTCAGGTCGTTGATCTCTTCTGTCAGGTTCAGGATGCGACGGGCCCGCAGTTTCAGGGGGTGGCGTGCGGCCCCCACCGGCCCGGAGATCTCCGCCTCTGCCAGTGCGGCGCACCGTTGGAACAGTTTCGGGCTGCTCAGTGAGCCTCTTTCATCCTGAATAGCTACAGGTCAGCATGGTGTGGACGGCCTGGATGATGGTGCTGATACGACGGGTTGAGCATCGGGCGCGCCGAAGCAGTCGCCAGGACTTGAGCTGAGCGAAGGCACGCTCGACGGGGACTCTGAGTCAGGCGTAGTGGCGGTAGACGGCCTGGGCGACGCAGGCCGGCTTGTCGCTGCCCTCGACCTCGACGGTGAACGTCAGGGGCATCTGCACGCCGTTGCCCTTGACGTCCTCCACCTCGCCGACGGCACCGTGCAGCCGGATCTTCGCCCCGACTGGCACGGGACTGGGGAAGCGGACCTTTTCCAGGCCGTAGTTGACGCTCATCTTCGTGCCGGTGATCTCCAGCAGCTCGTTGAAGAGCGGGATGATGAGGGAGAGGGTGAGGTAGCCGTGGGCGATCGGGCCGCCGAACGGGCCGTCCTTGGCCTTCTCCGGGTCCGTGTGGATCCACTGGTGGTCGTCGGTGGCGTCGGCGAAGGTGTTCACCCGCTTCTGGGTGATGTCGAGCCAGTCGGTGCGGCCGAGGTCGGCTCCGGTGAGGGCCTTCAGTTCGTCGAGGCCGTTCGCGGTGGTGGTCATGGTGGACTCCTTGGGGATGTGAGGCGGTCCGGGAGGACCGGGTGTGGTGATGGCAGGTTGCCGCTGGTGCCTCGGAGGGGACGGTCGTCTGGCCCTCCGGGATGCTCCGACCGGGGAGGAGAACCGTGGTCATCTCTGGTCATGGACCTGCCGGTGGAGCGTTCTCGGGCTGTGAGAGGCGCTGGTCACGGTGGAACGGAGCTTCGGGGCCGAGCAGGCGGCGGGCGTCGACCCCGGCAGCTCCAGCCGATGGCACGGGCGGTGAGGGACACCGCCCGTGCGGGGCCAGGTGGGGTTCCGGGTGTCCGTCACGTCTGCGGACGGTCGCCGGGCACGTCCGCGTGGGCATCGCGCACGGCGGGCTTGATGATCTTCCCCGAGGCCGTGCGGGGCAGCTCTTCCGTCAGGACGAGGGTTTTGGGGATTTTGTATTTGGCGAGTCGGCCGTGGAGGTGGCCGAGGATCTCGTCCTCGTCGGCGCGGGCTCCGGACCGGAGGACGACGACGGCGCGGCCGACCTCGCCCCAGACCGGGTCGGGCACGCCGATGACGGCACACTCGGCGACGGCGGGATGGGTGAGGAGAGCCTCCTCGACTTCGGCCGGGTAGACGTTCTCGCCGCCCGAGACGAACATGTCCTTGACCCGGTCGACGACGTAGGCGTACCCGTCGTCGTCCGTGCGCGCGACGTCGCCGGTACGCAGCCAGCCTTCCGCGGTGAAGGCGGCTTCGGTGTCCTCGGGCCGGTTCCAGTAGCCGGTCATGACGTGGGGGCCCTGGACCTGGATCTCGCCCCGCTCGCCCGGTCCGGCCTCGCGGCCGTCCGGCAGCACGATGCGGGTGTCGGTGAAGAAGTGCGGCACCCCGGCGGAGCCGGCCTTGGCCGCGGCCTGCTCCCGGTCCAGGTACAGGACGCCGGGGGACGCCTCGGTCATGCCGTAGCCCTGGCTGAAGGCGAGGCCGCGGTCGAGGTAGGTGGCGATGGTGCGGGCTGGCACGGGGGCACCGCCGCAGTTGAGGGTGCGCAGGCTGGACAGGTCCGTGGTGGCCCAGCGGGGCCGGGCGGCCATGGCGTCGTACATGGTGGGGACGCCGAACATGTACGTCACCCGCAGATCCTCTATCAGTTCCAGGACGCGCTCGGCGTCGAAGGCGCCGAGGAGGACCACCCGGCCGCCCTTGAGCAGGGTGGGCAGACAGGTCATGTTGAGGCCGGCGGTGTGGAAGAGCGGGGCCACCACGAGGGTGACCTCGTCGCCGGTCAGGTCGGTGTCGACGAGGACGTTGACGCTGTTCCAGGTGATGTTGGCGTGGGAGAGGACCGCGCCCTTGGGTCGGCCCGTGGTCCCGGAGGTGTACATGATCATGCACGGGTCCTCGGGCGCCACGGCCTCGTCCAGCGGCCCGGTGCCGGCGGCGGCGATCAGTTCCTCGTGGCCGAGCGCGTCACTGTCGGGCCCGGCGAGGGCGATCCGGTGCCGTATGCCCGCCTCGGCCGCCGCGGCGCGGGCCGTCCCGTCCTGTTCGGGCCCGTGCACGAGGACGGTGCTGCCCGAGTCGGTCAGGTTGTACGCGAGCTCCGGCGCCGTCAGACGGGTGTTGAGCGGGACGAAGACCGCGCCCAGTGACCCGGCGGCGAACAGGGTCTCCAGGAAGGCCGGGTGGTTGGGGCCGAGGTAGGCGATCCGGTCACCCCGTGCCACACCCAGCTCCCGCAGCGCGTGGGCGAGGCGCAGGACGCGCTCGTGCAGCTCCCGGTAGGTGAGGGTGGCCCCGTCGTGGACGACGGCGATCCGGTCGGGGGTCTTGCGGGCCCGGCGCGCGGGCCAGGAGCCGATGCCTTGGTTCAACACGAACGACTCCTTCAGTCCGTGCTCAGGCCGAGCAGGCGGGCGGCGTTCTCCTTGAGGATCTTCGGCCGGACCTCGGGTTTGATGTCGAGCTTCTCGAAGTCGGCGAGCCACCGGTCGGGGGTGATGACGGGGTAGTCGGAGCCGAAGAGGACCTTGTCCTTGAGGAGGGTGTTGGCGTAGCGCACGAGCTGCGGGGGGAAGTACTTCGGGGACCAGCCGGACAGGTCGATGTACACGTGCGGCTTGTGGGTGGCCACCGCCAGGGCCTCGTCCTGCCAGGGGAAGGAGGGGTGGGCGAGGATGATCCGCAGTTCGGGGAAGTCGACGGCGACGTCGTCGACCAGCATCGGGTTCGAGTGCTTCAGGCGGATGCCGCCGCCGCCCGGGACGCCGGCGCCGATGCCGGTCTGGCCGGTGTGGAACAGGGCGGGCACGCCGAGCTCCTCGATGGCCTCGTACAGGGGGTAGGCGAGCGGGTCGTTCGGGCAGAACGCCTGGATGCTGGGGTGGAACTTGAAGCCGCGGACGCCGTGCTCCTCGACCAGCCGCCGTGCCTCGCGCACGCCCGCGCGCCCCTTGTGCGGGTCGATGCTCGCGAAGGGGATCAGCACGTCGGCGTGGGCGGCGCAGCTCTCGGCGATCTCCTCGTTGGAG